>CAYTQQ010000025.1:0-17854 GCA_964440135.1 uncultured Cellvibrionaceae bacterium
TGACTTTTTTATTGTCCGGTGTTGCTGCTGGAATGGTGAAGCGTTCATTGCCTTCCAGGCCCAGTGATGTTGCAGAATCACCGTTAACAAACTGCAGTGGCAAAATGCCCATGCCCACCAGATTGGAGCGGTGGATGCGCTCAAAACTTTCGGCAATAACCGCTTTTACGCCCAGAAGCGCGGGACCTTTTGCTGCCCAGTCACGAGAGGAACCAGAGCCGTACTCTTTGCCTGCCAACACCACCAGTGCAATATTCTGACGGCGATACAGTGCTGCGGCCTCATAGATGCTCATCACTTGGTTGTCGGGCAGATACGTGGTCCAGCTACCCTCTGTGCCTGGCGCTACCTGGTTTTTCAAACGGATATTGGCAAAGGTGCCGCGCATCATGACTTCGTGGTTACCACGGCGCGAACCGTAAGAATTAAAGTCGGCGGGTGCGACACCGCGCTCCTGTAGATAAAGACCCGCAGGGCTGTCGGGCATGATGGCCCCCGCCGGGGAGATATGGTCGGTGGTAATACTGTCACCGACCATGACCAGACAGTAGGCCTGCTCGATCGGTTGTGGCGGTGTGATGTGTGCGCTGATCCCGTTAAAGAACGGTGGTTTGCGCACGTAGTCGGACTCAGGCCAAGCGTAGAGCTGGCTTTCGGTAACCGGCAGCGCGTTCCAGTTTTCATCGCCGCGGTAGACATCAGCGTATTGGCGGGTGAACATCGAGGGATCGAGGTTCGCCGCAATCGTCGCCTGGATTTCATCACTGCTTGGCCAGATATCTTTCAAAAATACCGGCTGCCCTTGGGCATCGGTTCCCAATGGCTCACTGTAAAAATCAATGTCCATATGACCTGCAAGCGCGTAAGCAACTACCAGCGGTGGTGAAGCAAGATAGTTGCTGCGCACTTCGGCGTGAATCCGTCCTTCAAAGTTGCGATTGCCGGATAACACCGACGCAACGAGTAAATCGCCCGCTTCAATAGCCGCAGAAATGGGCGGAGGCAAAGGACCGGAGTTGCCAATGCACGTGGTGCAGCCGTAACCCACAAGATAGAAACCCAAGGCTTCCAGTTCGGGGAGCAGTCCGGCTTTTTGTAAATAGTCGGTGACCACTTTCGAGCCCGGCGCGAGACTGGTTTTGACCCAAGGCTTGCTCCGTAACCCCAGCGCCCGCGCCTTTCTCGCGAGCAGCCCGGCAGCCATGAGTACCGCCGGGTTAGAGGTATTGGTGCAGCTGGTGATGGCAGCAATAACCACCGAGCCTTCGCGCAGTTCAAATTCTTCCCCCGCGTAGCTCACCGGCACAGCACCGCTCTTGGCTGCGGGTGCCGGGCTTTGGTGTTCGCCGCTACGGCTGACATCACGCAGGGGGATTTTCTGCGCTTGTTGCGCGTGATACTCCGCCAGCGACGCTTTAAAAGCTGCTTTGCTATCGCTCAAGGCAATGCGGTCTTGAGGGCGCTTAGGGCCTGCGATGGAGGGAACCACAGAGGCAAGATCCAGGGTCAGCAACTCACTGTAGTTGGCCTCGGGCGCCTGTTCGTCGTGCCATAGGCCCATGGCTTTCATATAGGCTTCGGTAAGGCGCAACTGGCTTTCGCTGCGGCCGGTGAAACGCAGGTAATCGAGGGTCTGCTGGTCAACGGGAAACATCCCGCAAGTCGCGCCATATTCCGGTGCCATATTGCCAATGGTGGCGCGATCGGCAAGCGACAGGTGCTTCAGGCCGGGGCCGAAAAACTCGACAAATTTACCTACTACGCCAAGCTTGCGCAGCATTTCGGTTACGGTTAAGACCAAGTCCGTCGCGGTTGCGCCCTGAGGTAATTCACCGGTTAATTTAAAGCCCACCACTTGCGGAATCAGCATGGAAATCGGTTGCCCGAGCATTGCTGCTTCGGCTTCGATCCCGCCTACACCCCAACCGAGTACCCCCAGGCCATTGATCATCGTTGTGTGAGAGTCGGTGCCTACCAGCGAATCGGGATAGGCGAGAGCGATATCGTCCTGCTCAGTGGTGAATACGCCACGGGCCAGATATTCAAGGTTCACCTGGTGCACGATACCGGTGCCCGGCGGTACCACTTTAAAATTGGAAAAGGCTTTTTGACCCCAGCGCAAAAATTGGTAGCGCTCGCGGTTGCGTTCAATTTCTATCGCGGTATTTTTTTTGAAGGCATCTTCACCGCCAAAAAAATCGACCATGACGGAGTGATCAATCACCAGCTCCACCGGTGACAGCGGATTAATTTTTTCCGGGTCGCCGCCAAGTTCGGTCATGGCATCGCGCATTGCAGCTAGATCAACAATAGCGGGTACACCGGTAAAATCTTGCAGTACTACCCGCGCAGGAACAAAAGCAATTTCCTGGGACGGCTCTTTGTGCGGATTCCAGTTGGCGAGTGCCTTGATATCGTCAGCCGTAACAAATTCTTGATTAGCATGACGCAGCAAGTTTTCTAACAGGATTTTGAGGGAGTAAGGCAGCTTATCAACGGGAAAGTGTTCGCGTATCCGAGTGAACGGAAAAATGCGGTAACACTTATCGTCGACTTCCAATGTTTCAATGGCTTGAAATGATTCCGTCATAACTACTCCCGTCATGTGTGAAATTTTGTTTGTTTTTGGATTCTTTTGGCGGTGTGAAAGCGGTGCATGGGCGCAAACATATATGAGAGTCTGCGCTCTGGTTTTGTTCCCGTCTACTGTGACGCCAAAAGAGGCGTTGACGCCAGCGGCTCGTTTTAACCCCCGCGTTTATGGTGGTTATGATATGTAAAGCCTCTTCTCTGCAGTACTTATACGCAGATAGACTATAACCTTGTAGATAAAAATAGTGGAGATCATCATGAAGCTCATTCGCCCGCTGTCGGGTTTTGGCGTACTGGCTGTCGCGCTGGCGCTGACCATTGCCCCTCTGACACACGCAAAAAATACGCGCCTGGCCATCAATGATAAAGAGTATTTTGAAACCCAGGGTTTGAACGTATTGGTGTTCAGCAACTGGTACGACGGTTTATTCAGTGATGCCAAAATCAGTGGCGTGGAGTTAATTCACCACGGCAAACGCACGGCAACCAATGGTGATGTCCGTTTAAATCCCACGCCGGAACAATGGGATATGACGCCCATGTTCAAAGAGCGCAAAATTAACCGTGATGATCAATCCATCGAAGCTTTCCTGCATTATCCCGATCATAACTTCGATTTTTCTATTAAGGTAACGCCGAACAAAACCGGTGTGCGGGTTACTGTAAACTTGCCTGCACCTCTGCCCAAAGCGCTTGAGGGTCAGGCTGGTTTTAATATGGAGTTTTTACCCAGCGCGTATTTCTATCAGGCGTATGTGATGGATGAGGCGCCCGGCATTTTCCCGCTGCACCAGTCCGGCCCTAAAGAAATCAATGGCAAAGTCGAGCCTCTGCCGATGGCGCAGGGCAAGCACCTGGTGTTGGCGCCGAATAATCTTGAGCGTCGTGTTTCCATCGAATCAATGGGTGCGCCCTTACAACTTTATGATGGCCGCGCTAAAGCACAGAACGGCTGGTTTGTTGTGCGCAGTAAAATCCCTGCCGGTAAAACTGGCGTGGTGGTTGAGTGGCAGCTGGAAGCCAGCGTGATGAAGAATTGGGTGCGCGATCCGATGATCGCTCATTCACAAGTGGGCTATCACCCTGCACAGAATAAGGTCGCTGTCATCGAGTTGGATAAAAATGACAAGCGCAAGCCGCGCGCCTCACTGGTAAAAATTGAGAGCGATGGCAGCCGCAAAGTAGTGCACAGCGCGCGCCCGAGTTCCTGGGGTCAGTACCTGCGTTATAACTATGCCCAGTTTGATTTTACCCAGGTGCGTACCCCGGGCCTGTATAAAATCCAATACGGCGATCAGGAGAGTGCGCCCTTCCGCATAGGGGAGAATGTTTACGACGCTGCCTGGCATCCAACGCTCGACGTTTTCTTGCCCGTGCAGATGGACCACATGCTGGTCAACGAAGGTTATCGCGTATGGCACGGTGCCTCACACTTGGATGATGCGCTGCAAGCGCCCGTCGATCACGAACATTTCGATCTCTATCGTCAGGGGCCGACAACCGACACCAAATTCAAACCCGGCGAACATATTCCCGGTCTGAATATCGGTGGCTGGTACGATGCGGGTGACTACGATATCCGTACCCAGACCCAGTACGACGTAGTAAACACCTTGGTAAAAGTGTGGGAGTCCTTCGATATCTCCCGCGATAACACCACCGTCGACTACGACCGTAAATATGTGGATATCCACGTGGCGGACGGTAAGCCCGACCTGGTACAGCAAATTGAGCACGGTACGCTGGCATTAATTGCCCAGCATCGCGCCGTGGGCCATGCGATTCACGGCATTGTTGAAGCGCACCTGCACCAGTACACCCACTTGGGTGATGGCATCACCAAAACCGATAACCTGGTTTACGACCCGAAGATGGGCGAGTTGGAATCCGATGGCTTTAAAAGCGGCAAGTTTGATGATCGCTGGGCCTTTACCACCAAGTCGACGCCGCTGAACTATGGTTCAGCCGCTGCCCTGGCAGCCGCCAGCCGCGCACTCAGAGGTCACAATGACGACTTGGCTGAAGAAGCCTTGGCAACCGCTAAGAAAGTCTGGGCTGAAGAGCAGGCTAAAGATCAGCCGGATATTTTTGTCCACGGCAACACAACCGGCGGTCGTCTTGAATCCGAGCAATTAAAAATCGTTACCGAGTTGTTGATTGCTACCGGTGGTGAATCAGAGTACGTGCGGGCTTTGGAAGAGCTGTTGGCAAAAATCGACAACCCATTTGGTTTCAGTTTCTCCGCGCCCTGGCTGATCCGCGCTATGCCTTACATGCCAGAAGCTTACAGCAAGCGCCTCAGAGAGTTGGCCGTGGCTTATACCGAGATGTTGGCTACCACAGAGCAGCGTAACCCGTTCGGCGTCATGATCACCGAAAGCGGTTGGGCTGGTGCAGGCACGGTGATTCGCAGTGCAATGAACAACTACTACATCCACAAGGCTTTCCCGGATCTGGTACAGCCGGAGTCGATCTTTAAAGGTCTGAACTTCATCTACGGCACCCACCCTGCGCATAACCTGTCGCTGGTGTCCGCTGTAGGTACTCGCTCCAAAGAAGTAGCCTATGGCATGAACCGGGCAGACTTCTCCTACATTCCTGGTGGCATTGTTCCCGGCATCTTGGTTCTTAAACCAGACTTCCCGGAAAACCACGAAGACTGGCCGTTCTTCTGGGGCCAGAACGAATACGTTGTAAATCTGGCCGCAAGTTATATCTTCTTGGTAAACGCGGCGCAGGATTTGTTGAAAAGTAACTAAGCTTGTCTCTCTTTTGAGCTTTTGCAGTCCTCCCTTCGGGGAGGCTGCTTTTTTCTCCTTAATTCCCCTCTTCCTCCTGCTTGTTAATATTGCGTTTTTCCCCCTAACTCTCTTCTCACGTTACTCGACCAGCGGTTATTTGCTGGGGGGCTGCCCACGACTTTTGCTGGAGATTTAACCACTTCCCCGATAATATTGGCGCGCGCATTTTACGGGTAATGCGCATCTGAGTTTCCTTTTCCATTGGGACCGCAATCCTGTTTTGTGCGAGTTTTTCCGGTAGGAGGCCGTCAGCAGAAGAGGACGACGAAGGAGGGCCCGTGGCAACCCCTGGGCAAATACAGTGAACAGCAACATCGGGACGTTTATGAAGGACCTACACCGGGCGGGAGCCGGCGCGCTTACTTCTCCTGTTAATGCGGCGGTACTTACCGAAGCGCAGGCCATTGAACACCTCAAACATTGCCGCGAGTTAACCCGGGCATTTGCTTATCGTGTGTTTCCCGGCTTCTGGCGCCATTGGTGCAGACTCGTCGGAGAGCATGCGGACGAGGCATCGTCCAATCAGGACCAGCTGGCTTTACTCGAAGTACAGCGTCTGCTGCTGGCGGTACAGAACGCGGCAGAGCAGGAGTTTGCTCAGCATTTGGGCAATGCCTTTGTCAGATTCAAAAATAAATCCTTGCAGACAGCGGCGGTTGCAGAACAGGTTAGCGGCGAGCGGTTAACACTGGTAGCGCACGCCGATCTGGAAGAAACCATTGCAATCACCTCCATTACGCACCGGGCCGATGCCCAGCATGCAGAAGCCCTGTGGGCGCTGCAAGCGCGCCTGGCGTTACTGAATGATGGTGAAAAAATTGACGAGCGCAGCAATCCCGTAGGTTCAATTCAGTTTTGTGAAGCCCTTCGGCGCGTATTGGACAGTATGGACGTCGATGTAAAAACCAAAATCATTGGTTATAAAACCTTTGAAATGGATGTTATCCGTGTACTGGATGAGCTCTATGAAGAGCTCAATAATTACCTGATTGGCCATCTTTTGCTGCCCAATCTGCGGTTGGGCGCCCACAAACCGGTTGATGAAAATCAGCCGGAAGAGTCTCCTCAGCGTCGCGCCAGCGACCGTCTCCTGAGCGGTCACCTGAACGCTGGCGATGTGCAATATCAGGCGAGCTTGCTCAATGCGATTCGTCTGCTCCAGGCCCACGCGAATCAGCAAGGTGCCGGACAATCTGAGCAGTCAGAGGCCGTGGCGCAAAGGGTGCTGGTGCATGAAGCGCTCCAGGGTGAACGACACGCGGCAGCAAGCCAGGGCGAGGTGAGCGCGCAGATTTTTGATAATGCGCAGCTTGTGCAGATCTTGCAGGAGCTACAGGTGCGCACGCTGCAACTGACGCAACAGCAGGTGGATCAGGTTCACCCTGATCACAGGGACGTCACCCTGGCCGAAGCCGGAC
The DNA here is from genome assembly GCA_964440135.1 of uncultured Cellvibrionaceae bacterium. Classification (GTDB taxonomy): domain Bacteria; phylum Pseudomonadota; class Gammaproteobacteria; order Pseudomonadales; family Cellvibrionaceae; genus Cellvibrio. The sequence continues at coordinate 6,812 of CAYTQQ010000025.1, forward strand.
GGCAGATGTTGCAGCAGATTGCAGCGCAAAACCAACAGGGGGCGGTTTCCCTGGCCGACCTGCAAATCATTGATCTGGTGGGGATGCTGTTTGAGTACATGCTGTCTGACGACAACCTGCCAGACACGGTTAAAACGTTGCTCAGCTACTTACATACCCCCTTCCTGAAAATTGCATTTATTGACAAAGATTTTTTTGAACAACCGGAACACCCTGCACGAATGCTGCTTAATAGCCTGGCCGAAGCGGGTGCACGCTGGATCGGAAATGACGGCAAGGATCAGCACGATATCTACGTAAAAATCAAAGCCACGGTTTTCCAATTACTCAAAGAATTTAAAAATGATGTCGCGGTTTTTTCTGAGCTGCTGCTGAAATTTAACGCCTATACCGACAATCTGGTCCGTCGTCAGACGCTGATGGAGCGCCGGGTTTTGGAGAAGGTGCAGGGCGAAGAAAAACTGCGTGAAGCCAAAGTGCGGGTGAATCAGGAGGTGCGTAAACGTCTTGTCGGGCGCGATGTTCCTTCCGCTTTGCTTCTATTACTCCTGCAGCCCTGGTCGGATTATCTATCGTTTGTCCTGCTGCGTCATGGTGACACCACCGAGCACCTGAAGCGTGCCTTGCAAGTGGTGGATGAGCTGCTGTGGAGCATCCAGCCTAAAACGCTGCAGACCGATAAAAACCGGTTGTTGAAACTCCAGGGCCCCTTACTGGCGGCCATAGAGCGTGGTTTTGAAACCATTGGCTATGATCAAGGCAAAGGTCGTAAGCTGCTGGAGGCCATTGCCCATCTGCAAAAACTGGCGTTGCAAAGTCGCCAGGCCCAGCCTGCCTCGGAGCCGATGCGTTCAAAACTTGAAAGCATGGCCGCCGAAAAAGCCGGCCGCCCGGCGGTAGCGGAGCAGCCTGCCACTCCCGAAGAAGCCAAGATCGTCGAAAGCCTGAAGATGATTGAATACGGAACCTGGTTTGAATTCGAGGGCGGCAAACGCCTGAAGGTGGCCTGGTACAACAAGAAGACCCAGCACTATATGCTCGTCGATCAGCAGGGTAAAAAAGTGACCCTGAGTGCCGGGCTTGAGCTGGCTCGGGCGATGATTGCGGGGCGGGCTAAAGTGATTATTGGCAGCACTAAACCTTTCTTTGAGCGAGCCCTCGAAAACATCTACCAGACCTTAAATGAACGCGCCGATCAGGCCAGATTAGCGAGCAGCGAAACTGCCCATGGATGACCATAAACCACAGCAGCATCAGCGCACCCAGGCGCGCCATGGCATCAATGCCCATGTCGATGTATACGATCGCCTGCGCGATATTTATCTGGGGCGCCTGGTGAATATTCACAGCGAAGGGCTCATGTTGGTCGGCGATGTGGCGGTCGAGGAGGATCGGATTTACACCCTGGATTTGCACCTGCCGGTTCCCCTTAACGGGCGCGAGTCGTTACAGCTGGGGGTGGATTGCCTCTGGGTGCGCGAGGCGGATCAAGAGGGTAAATATTGGGCGGGTTTCGCTATTATTGATTTAGCTCCGGAGGCCGCCGCCGATATCCACTTGCTGGTGGAGCATTTGGGTGAAGATGCCGCCGGTTGACAGGGCGGCTCTGTAGAGTCGACCTTGGAAATGTGGTTTGACTACTTGGGCGCGTCACTTGGCTCTAGACCAGTCCCGCGTGGCTCTTGATAGTGATGCTTGACTATAGCGGCCGGGACGCTTAGAAAGGGCGCAGAGAAAGACAGGTATTTTATCTACCCGCTATAATCCCTGATTATACGGCTGGCTAGTCTGAAACAGAGCGAAAAAATGACCCCTAAAGAAATCGTAACCCTCTTCATTACCCACATTAAAGCGCAGCAATTTGACTTGGCGAAAGAACTCTTGCTGGTCGAAGGGTTTGAATATATCGGGCCCAATATGCACTTCACCGACCCGGAAGACATGTTGGCCTACTTGTTTGGCATGGCCGGCATCCAGAAAGACATTACCGTTCGTCAAGTGACGGCGGAAGACGACTCAGTCTTCGTCGCGCTCGATTATCAGACGTATTTCGAGCCCATTGGCGATGTACGTATCGCTATCTGGTTTACCGTTGACGGCGCAAAAATCCGCAAAGTTGAAGGTTTCTACAACGCAGCAGTGGTCGAAAACATGTTAAGGGTTGACGACCAGCCATTTCCTCCCGCGTAACTCTATTTTTCCAAACGTCGACCCTGACATAGGTCTTTATCTACTCTTGTTCTTATTTCTATAGTTATTTTCTATTGGAACGGTAAGCTTAATTTTCTGTCAAACGTTAGTGGGAATCATTATTATTTACTTGTGCAGTAAATTTTACGGGGAGTAAATGAAGATGGCTAAGACCAAAACAATGACATTCGCGGTAATTCACTTTGCGATAGCCTTTTCGGTCACCTATGCCTTAACCGGGGATATTGTGATTGGTGGAGCAGTCGCCCTGATTGAGCCAGCAATTAATACGCTTGCTTTTTACTTCCACGAGTTGGGTTGGAAGCAACTGGAAGCCAATAAAGTGCACTTACAAAAGGCGTGGGCTGAAACGGTATAACACCACCAGCCCCGCAGGGCTGGTGGTGTTTTTTATCAGGCGCGGGGATCGGGAGTGAGACGCAGGTAGGGACGAATGGCTTTGTAGCCTTTAGGAAAGCGCTGTTTGATTTCCTCTTCATCCTGCAGAGAGGGCACAATGACCACCTCTTCACCGGGATTCCAGTTCCCAGGTGTGGCAACTTTATGATTGTCCGTCAGTTGCAGCGAGTCGATCACTCGCAGAATCTCATTAAAATTGCGCCCGGTACTGGCCGGATACGTAATAATCAAGCGAACCTTTTTTTGCGGATCAATAACGAACAGGGAACGCACGGTCAGCGTGGCATTAGCGTTGGGGTGAATCATGTCGTAAAGCTCAGACACTTTACGGTCTTGATCCGCCAGGATCGGAAAGTTCACCGTGCAGCCTTGGGTTTCGTTAATGTCTTTGACCCAGCCGTGGTGTGAATCCACCGGGTCAACACTTAAGGCAATTGCTTTGACATTACGCTTCTCAAACTCACCTTTCAGTTTGGCGGTCAGACCCAGCTCAGTGGTACATACGGGGGTAAAGTCCGCTGGATGAGAAAACAATACGCCCCAGCTGTTACCCAGCCATTCATGAAAACGAATTTCTCCGATGGTAGAGTCCTGGACAAAATCCGGTGCGGTATCGCCTAAACGTAAGCTCATGGTTGCCTCCTTCATTTTTGAGAGACGTCTATCCTAGGCAGAAATCTTAGGTAAGAGAAGGAATATTTTGATCTTTGCTTAGAACCGGAAGCCCCGGGTGTGCTTTAGCCTTTATTCCGTGAGTAAAGGTTAAAGTGGGTCGGCTGAATCCTCAGCTTGTTCGCGTGCTAATTTATCTCTGTACACAAACTTGCCAAAAAAGACACCTACCTCAAACAGCATCCACATGGGAACAGCCAGTAAAATCTGCGAGAACACATCGGGCGGTGTTAGCAGCATACCGACCACAAAACACCCGACAACAATATAAGGTCGCTTTTTAACAAGCCCTTCGGGACTAATAACGCCAGCGTGAATTAATAACACCGTTGCGACGGGAATCTCGAACGCAAAACCAAAGGCAAAAAACAATTGGAGTACGAAATCGAGATACTTCGAAATGTCCGTCATGGTGGCTACGCCGGTCAGGCCGATGCCAGTGACAAAGCTGAACAGCAGAGGAAAGACCACGAAGTAAGCGAAGGCCATGCCGAGATAAAATAACAAAACACTGGATGTCAGTAGCGGAATCGCCAGGCGCTTTTCGTGACGATAGAGGCCTGGCGCAATAAATGACCAGATCTGATAAAGGATGTAAGGTATCGAGACGAGTACGGCTACAAAAAATGTCAGCTTTAACGGCGTGAGAAAAGGTGAAATAACATCAACCGCAATCATGCTGCTGTTATCGGGCAGTAGATTTTGCAGGGGCGCCGAGACGAGATAATAAATTTCGTTAGCAAAATAAAACAGGCCGCAAAAAACGACCAGTACAAAAATCACGATGCGAAGCAGGCGCTGGCGCAACTCAACTAAGTGTTGTATCAGGGGCAGTTCTTGATCCTGGCTAGAATCACTCATAACTATTCACTCAGGCCTAAGGAGCTTTTTCTTGGGATGGTTGAGGAATATCAGCGGCAGGTGTTTCCGGGCGCGGCGGTTCATCCATGTGGGCGTGATCCGGTAGAATTTCTTCTGGAGAATATTCTGCGGCAGGATCTTTTTGGTCGGCTGGTGCCAGCGCGCGCTCGATCGGCGTCAGTGTATCTTGCACTGTCGTTTCGATATCGCGCTTCGCTTTTTCCAGGCTGCGCATCACTTCTTCGTTGTGCAATTGGCGGCGAATATCGTCGGCGCCAATCTGCCGCTCCAGCTCGGTCCGGGTTTCACGCAGGCTGCGTTTGAGTCGGCCAATCCAGAGGCTGATGCCACGGACGGTTTCCGGCAGACGCTCCGGACCAATAACAACCAGCCCCACAACCGCCACAACCAATAATTCAAAAAAACTGATATCGAACACGTGAATACCTGTATCAGTGGAGTCCGGATCTTACTTCTGCTCTTGCTTTTCTTTCACGTCAGAAGGCGTCTCTTCTTGAGTGGTTTTGTCACCGATACTCTGGGGGTTGGCTTTGGTTTCTGGCTCATCATCGCCCATGGATTTTTTAAATCCTTTGATAGCGCTGCCAAGGTCGGTCCCAATAGAGCGCAAGCGCTTGGTACCGAACAGCATGACGACAATCGCCAAAATGATTAGCAGTTGCCAAATACTGATGCCGCTAATGCCCATAAAAATTCCTCACTGTTTTGCGTCAATAATGATTAAGGTTGGCGTGATGCTTTTTCGTCGTGTCCCGACACATCGAAGCGGCGCGCCAGTTCAATTAATACATCTTCAGCGCTGCTGCCTAAATGGGAGAGCATGACTAAAGAGTGGAACCACAAGTCAGCGGTTTCGTAAATAACGTCACTGTTGTCGCCGCTTCGTTCTGCATCCTTGGCAGCGAGTATAGTCTCTGTGCACTCCTCGCCAACTTTTTCGAGAATTTTATTCAGCCCTTTTTGGTGCAGGCTCGACACGTAGGATTTATCGGCTTGCGCAACTTTTTTGCGCGCCTCGAGAATGACTGTTAACTGATGGAGTATGTCGCCGCTCATGATCAATCACCACTATTCGTAAATCGTTTGAGGATCTTTAAGTACTGGGTCGACAGTATGCCAGTTGCCGTCGCGTAATACGCGATAAAAACACGATTCGCGCCCCGTATGACAGGCAATACCGCCGCCTTGGCGCACCTGTAAAACAATGACGTCGGCATCACAGTCCAAGCGGATTTCCTCGACTGTTTGCACATGACCCGAGGACTCGCCTTTGCGCCATAACTGCTGACGCGAGCGCGACCAATAAACGGCACGATTTTCTTCGGCTGTCAGTTGCAGCGCGGCGCGATTCATCCAGGCCATCATTAAAATACGGCCGGTATCGGCGTCCTGAGCAATGGCCGGAATCAAACCCTGCGCATCCCATTTAACATTTTCAAGCCAATCAGTAGTGGAAGTAGTCATAGATTTTTTACTCGGCCAGATTAAGCGCGCGCAGTGCCTTAGCCACATTGTCACGCAGGTGCTGGGGATTAATGGTGCCCACAATGGCGCTGCTGACTCCCGGATGGTTGAGCACCAATTGCAAGCTTGCCTGTACGGGATCAGCAGTGGCGGCGGAGGCCTCTTTGTCTAAATGACCGCTGGCCAGTGCTTTTTTAATCAGTACGCCCTTGTTGAGCTTATGGCACTCGTCAATCACCGAAACTTCATCCAGGTGCCAAGGGTTGTACGTCACCATAACGACATCGGCATGGCGCGCGGTCAGCAATCCGCCGCTCACGGTTTTGGTGGACATGCCATAGGCGCGAATCCAGCCTGCGCGCTTGAATTGCTCCAGCTGATCAAACACTTCGTAACGCTCGATCACTTCCTCGTCACGGCCATCGGAATGCACCAGAACCAGGTCGAGATAGTCCGTCCGCAGGCGGCGCAAACTGCGCTCCAGGCTGAAGCGGGTATGGCTCGGGGTGAAGTCAAAGCGCGATTCTCCCGCCGTAAACTCTTCACCGACTTTCGTGCAAATGATCCAGTCTTGACGCTGCTTGTCCAGCAGCTGCCCCAAGCGCTCTTCACTGGTGCCGTAGGCCGGCGCGGTATCGAGCAGGTTGATGCCCAGCTCCCGCGCGAGGGCGAGCAGTGTTGCAGCTTGGCGATCATCAGGCAAGGTAAAGTCGGTGGGGTATTTAACCTGCTGGTCTCGCCCCAGCTTCACCGTGCCCCAACCAATAGGGCTGACCTGCAGCCCTGTGCTGCCTAAGTTTCTCAGCGCCATGTCAATGCACCTTTGCCTGCGCGGGCGCCGCTACCGGAAAGGCTATTTCCCAGGGCGATGGCGCCAGGCGTGGCGCAGGAAAGTAAGGGCGGAAGGATTCGATCACTGTGGTATTCGCCTCAAGCTTGGCCGGCTGCTGCGCAAGAAGCGCGATAATCTGATTGGCCAGTTTCGGCACCAGCGTTAACTTGGTCGGCCAGGCCACCAAAAGATTATCGACGCCAGCAGCGGGGCCGACGAAGGCATCATCGGGACGGCTCTGGCGCGGTTGACGATGCTCCGCCCGCACTACCGGTAGGCTGGCCCATTCGGCATTCTGCAGGTTAACCCAGGGCATCAATTCGGCGATTTCGCGCTGCGCGGCTGCGATGACCTCGGTTGGTGTTTGCTCGGCGCCTTTCTCGGCCAGGCTGCCCCCGAGGTACCACACGAGTTTGCCATCGGCGGTTGGATGGCTGGAAATCGTCAGGCGTGGGGTGGTTTCAGTGCCGAGGCAGTGACCGTAAAAACGATAGGGCAAATGATGTTTGAGCATGACCTGCTGCAGCGGCCGCTCCTGCATGGCGGGCGAGTCCAGGTTTAACTGCGCTAACAGCTCGGCGTTGCCTTTGCCCGCCATAAAAATAAAGCGCCGGGCGCGAATCACTAACGGAATATGTTTGCACTGCAGTTCAACCTGTCCGGTCGCCGTGCGCACCAAACGGGATTGCGCCCAGTCGATCAGGCAGAGCCGGTTGCTGACCGGTTGGGCAAGATTACTTAACAGCGAAGGCACGTCGAGCACCAGGTCAGCGAGCTGATACAAACTGCCGCGAAATGCCGGATGTTGCAGGAGTGCCGGACGTTCGGTTGCAGGCACCGTATCGACGCGTCCGCGCACCAGCTTGCTGGCCAGAAACGTGGTCAGGCGCGAGCTGGCTGTGGCGCTCGACCACAGGAAAAAATGATCACTGAGTAACTGCGTCTGACGCAGGTCCACATCACCCTTACCGGCCAGGCAGGTGCGCCAGTAATCCGGCATTTGGGCGATGCTTTCCGAGGCGCTGCTCAAGGCTCCGCCCAAGGTGTATTTCATGCCGCCGTGAATCATGCCCTGAGAAGCAAGTGTTTGGTCGCTGCCCAACGCCTTGTGTTCAAAGAGCGCGCACTGATACCCCTCGGCTTGTGCCCGATTGAGCAGCCACAATCCGGCCGCTCCGCCACCGATGATGGCGAGATCCAGGTGAATGATGCGTGGATCTTTGGTAAGGCTCGACATAAGGACAAGACGGCTGAGCGATAAAAGGCGCAAGTATAATGGGTTTTGTTCGATGCAGTGCATTGAACGGTATTTTGCTTCATAGTATGCAGCGTTTTTACTGAAGCAATTGTTAAGTAATTAAAGGATTCATTATGTTGCATTATTGCGCGGATATTGTTCGCTCTGGCCGTGCGCTGTTACTGCTGGTGTGCCTGTCTATTTCCGCCTATGCAGACCAGGCGCTGACCGCTGCGCCAGTGTTGATCGGAGCGGATCATAGCCATATCCAATATACCGGACGGATTGATTTCAGCGACCCGGCAGCACCGCTGCTCACCTGGCCGGGAACGGCGGTGACGGTGGTATTTACCGGCACCTCGGCAGCCGTAAAATTGGACGATCAATACGGTAAAAATTTCTACAACGCTGTTATTGATGAGGCCTGGGACAAGCCTATTATTTTGCAGTTAAAAGAAGGCGAACACACTTATCCCGTTGCGACCGGTTTGAGCGATGGTGAACATCGGTTGACCTTATTTAAGCGCACCGAAGGAGAAGAGGGCGCGACTTATTTTAAGGGCCTGGTGCTTGAAAGTGGGCAAGGCTTACTGGCGCCACCCGCGCGTCCGGAGCGACGCATTGCATTTTTTGGCGACTCCATTACCAGCGGTATGGGCAACGAAGCGCCAGAGGCCAGTGATGACGACGACCTGGCCGATAAAAACCATTTTCTCTCTTATGCGGCGATCACCGCGCGCGCGCTTAATGCTGAGCATCACACCATCTCTCAAAGCGGAATCGGCATTATGGTGAGCTGGTTTGACTTTACCATGCCGCAGTTTTACGACCAGCTTAGTGCGGTGGGGAACAACGACAGCCAGTGGGATTTTTCGCAGTGGACACCGGAGGTCGTGGTCATCAACTTGTTTCAAAATGACAGCTGGCTGGTCGACAAACGGCTGGACCCAGTGCCCACCGAAGCGCAGCGTATCCAGGCCTATGTTGATTTTGTGACCAGTGTCCGCCGGCATTATCCCCATGCATTTATTGTCTGCACCTTGGGCAGTATGGATGCCACCAAAGCAGGTTCGCCCTGGCCTGGCTATATCGCCGCAGCGGTAGAGCGTATTAAAACCGAGCAACAGGATCAGCGCATCGATACATTGTTTTTTCCTTTTGAGGAATTTTACAAACATCCACGCGTGCACCACCATCAGGAAAATGCGGCGTTATTGACGCAATTTATTCGTGAAAAAATGCATTGGTAAAAGGCTTCTCGCAAGATAAAAACAATGACCCATGAGTGAACTCGCTGTTATTGCCACCTTTTCTTTTCCGCACGAAGCCCAGCTTGCGCGCAGCAAACTGGAAGCGTTCGATATCCCGGCATTCGTGCTCGATGAACACACGATCAACATGCATTGGTTGTATAGCGATGCGCTTGGCGGCGTAAAGCTGGCGGTGCCACGCAGTCAGGTTGAAAATGCGCTGCAGCTGTTGCAGGAAGATGCCGCATTGGAAGAGCTGGATGAACCTCTGCTCGCCTGCGCGCATTGTGGCAGCCATCATTTGCACGCCTCTACCCAAGGAAAAAAACCTGCCTTTATTGTTTTTCTGCTGCTCGGATTTCCGTTGTTTTTTTATAAACGAGGTCTGCGCTGTGAAGACTGTGGTGGCTTTACGCCGCTCTAGAAAAACCTGCACCTGTTTTTAGGAAGCGATCATGCGTTGGCTGTACACGATTATTTTTTATCTCAGCTTGCCGTTCATTATGATTCGGCTCTGCTTGCGTGCTCGCCGCGCGCCGGCCTATGCACAACGCTGGCGCGAACGCTTTGGTTTTATTAAACCCGTCCGTGCCACCAAGCCGGTGATTTGGTTCCACACAGTTTCCGTGGGTGAATTTCTTGGCGCATTACCGTTGATACGGCAGCTGCAGCAAGCAGCAGCGGTGCATCTGGTCATTACCACGACGACTCCTACCGGTTCGGAGCGCGTGCGGGCCATGCTCGGCGATTCGGTTGATCACGTTTATGCGCCCTATGATACGCCCGATATGGTGGCGCGCTTTCTGCGCCGGGTGAAGCCCCGCCTGCTGGTGATTATGGAAACCGAACTCTGGCCTAACACCATTGCCGCGTGTAATGCGCGTTCGATTCCAGTGGTGTTGATTAACGCTCGATTATCCGCTCGCTCAGCGCGGGGTTATCAGCGCTTCTCTGCAATTACCCGCCCCATGCTCCAACAACTCAGTGCGGTGGCTATCCAGCATCAGGATGATGCCACACGGTTTGCTGCCTTAGGTTTACCGGCAGCTGTCAGTCACATCACCGGGAATATTAAGTTTGATCTCACGCTGAGCGCAGAATTAGTAGCGCAAGCCAGTCGTTTGAAAAAGCAGTGGAGTGAAGATGGGCAGCGCCTGGTATGGATTGTGGCCAGTACCCATCAAGGTGAAGACGAACAGATACTTGATGCGTTTGCACAGCTGCGCGCGTCGGGTGACATTGCAGCGCAAACACTGTTGTTGGTGTTGGTGCCGCGCCATCCAGAGCGCTTCAACCGGGTTGCCGAACTGTGCGAGGGGCGCGGGTTTAGTATCCAACGACGCAGCAGCGGCCAGTCACCGGCGGGCGTTGATATTCTTTTAGGCGATACGATGGGAGAATTACTGTTGCTGTTCGGTGCCAGTGATATAGCTTTCGTGGGGGGCAGTCTGGTCGCCAATGGCGGGCATAATTTTATCGAGCCCGCCGCGTGGCAATTGCCGTTATTAAGCGGTCCGCACGTGTTTAACTTTGCCGAGGTATCGCGCCTGTTGGTAGAAGCGGGGGCTTTGGCGCACGTCAATTCTTCAGCGATGCTGGCGCAGCAAGTGCAGTTGTTGTTAAGCGATAAAGAGTTGCGCACGGCAAGAGGGCAGGCCGCGCGCACGGTGGCTGACGCCAATCGTGGTGCGCTGGCAACAACAGTAAGCCTTATCGAAAGCTACCTTTAGCACATCCCTTTTTCACCCCGTGTGTTCTTTTCTCATCCCGCGTACTGCTGGGCGTTCGGGCAAGACGGATGCGGCGAAAGAGGTGGCGTCGTGTTACAGGAATGCTGGTTTTCCCGGTAAAAACGCTCGGTATATGTAATAAGACGGGTATCCGGTAAAAACGATGGGTGTATTCGCTAAGAGTAACGGAAGGTGAGCAAGGGCTCGGCGAGAGCGGCTCAGGAAAAAACGTAACAGGGAAGGCGGGTCTTTGGAGCGAGGGTTAGGCCGGGTTTAACGTGGCGGGCCAGGGCTGGCCCGCCAAAGGATAGTTACTCGTACTGACTGCGATTGACTGGTGCTTGATCATTCAGCCAGTTGTCAATT
>CAYTQQ010000025.1:17954-22689 GCA_964440135.1 uncultured Cellvibrionaceae bacterium
TTACTCGTACTGACTGCGATTGACTGGTGCTTGATCATTCAGCCAGTTGTCAATTTCCTGCACATCTGCCGGGGTCAACATGCCCGCAACTTCGCGCAAGCGAATGCTATTGATCACATAGTCATAGAGTGCGGTCGCATAGTTGCGCCGTGCCTGATACAGCTGCCGCTGGGCAAGCAGCACTTCTACCAGATTGCGAGTACCCACTTCATAACCAGACTGCGTTGCTTCCAGTGCGCTTTGGCTGGAAACAATGGCCTGTTGACGTGCTTGTACCTGAGCCACACCGGTAGCAACCGACAAGTGTAAAGCGCGGGAAGATTGAATCACGTTGCGCTCGGTGCTGTTGTATTCCTCTTGTGCCTGAGTGGCCTGGGCAAACGCCTGACGGCTGCGGCTGGAGGTGCCGCCGCCATTAAAGAGCGGGACATTTAAGCGCACACTGACGGAGGTGCCATCACTCTGGCTGTCGATGGGAATGCCGTACTGATCACCGTCTTCTTTGGTGTCGTTGTAAGCGAGCGAGGCGCCCACGGTAGGCAGGTGTGCCGCGCGACTCGCACGGGCCGTTTCGTAACTGGCTTCTGCGCGCAGTTTGGCGGCCTTCAAAGCGTAGTTGTTTTGCAGTGAAAACTTGACCCACTCGTGACGGTCAGCGGGGAAAGGATCAACGACTGGAAATTCTTTTGCCAGCGGCGCGACCTGCTCATGGGACTGGCCAGTTAATACTTCCAGAGCTTCAAACACGATGCTCAGATTGCCGCGTGCTTCATGGCGGGCAGCGAGTGCGCTGTCGTAAGCGGCCTGGGCTTCGTGCATTTCAGTGATCGCCGTAAGACCTACTTCGTAACGCTGTTTGGCTTGCTCCAGCTGGTGACCCAGCGCGTTTTCTTCAGCGATCGTTGCTTCCAGTGTGTCCACGGCGCGCAGCACGTTAAAGTAGGCTTCGGCTACCCGCACAATCAGATTTTGTTGATCAGCACCGAATTGCGCTTCGGCTTGTTCGCTCAGCTTGATGCCCTGTTGGTAGTTATACCAGGCAGCCATATTGAACAGCGGTTGCTCAAGGGAAACACCCCAACCAGTTTGCGTGCGATTGACAGTGCCAGCGCCACGGGTATTGGGAATGTTGGGGTTGGCGTTGCCGTCGATATCCGTTTTGGTATCGGTGTAATTGGCACTGGCATTGATGGTTGGCAGCAGGGCAGCGCGGCCCAGATAACGGTTTTCCAGGCCTGCCTCGTACGCGGCTCTATTGGCTTTTAGCTGAGAATCGTTTTGCAGGGCCAAGTCATAAATATCCAGCAGGCTGCTGGCATTTACCGAAAAAGGACTGACGGCGAGAAGCCCAATCAGGAAGAAGCGGTTTGTTTTGTTCATAAAAAGAAGTATCCCGGAGAAAATCATCCAATGTCAGAAAGGAAGCCAACGACACAAGCGAGTGTAGCAAGACTGAGGGAGCCCGCACGCTAACTCGGCCGGTTAAAAAGAGTAAACATGACGATTGTCATCAAATAAAACACGAAAACTGGTGCAAATAATGGCGACTGGCTGCGATTTGACGTACGCGGCCCATCACTCGAAGCAGCCGTCCATCACTCGAAACAATAGGACGCACAAATCGCGTAACTAGATTCATGCGGTTGTATTTGATCAGCTCGGCAGCGTCAATCGGTGCGCAGATCCGCAGGGAAGGTTACACTAATTTTGTTCAATAATCTGTCAACGCCTGTGTCTCAAGCGTGCGTGCGTTGACCTTTGTCGGCAGCCTGTTAGACTGCCCTGCATCTTGTCGGGGTGCGACGCAAGTCGCTGAGAGAGACCCGCAGACCTGATCCGGTTAGTACCGGCGTAGGGAACGAGAGCATCCTGTCATCCATGTGTCCTGCACATTTTTTGTCTACCTTGCTGTTGTCCCGCGCCGCTCATTCACTTTTGTTGCGGGATAGCTATGAGTTCTACTACCTCATCTGATCCTCGTCCTGTTGCCATGACCATCGCGGGCAGCGATAGCGGCGGCGGTGCCGGCATTCAGGCCGATTTGAAAACCTTCGCTGCTCTCGGTGTTTACGGATGCAGCGCCATCAGCTCACTGACTGCGCAAAATACCTGCGGCGTGCAGGGCGTTCTGACGATCCCGCCAGACTTTGTCCAGGCGCAGATTCGCTCCGTCCTCGATGATATTCCCGTCGCTGCACTCAAAACCGGCATGCTCGCCAATGCCGATATTATTCGCGCCGTTGCTGCGGTTCTGGATGAGTATCCGGCGATTCCTCTGGTGCTGGATCCAGTCATGGTGGCTACCAGTGGTGATCGATTATTGGCAAAAGAAGCCATCGCCAGCTTAATTCAGGATCTGTTCCCACGGGCCACACTGATCACGCCCAATCTATTGGAAGCGGCTGCGCTGCTGGATGAGGCTCCGGCCGAAAATCTGGCGGATATGCGCTCCCAGGCCGAACGCTTGCGCGCCTTGGGCGCGGCAGGCGTATTGATCAAAGGGGGTCACGGCAGCGGTGAGCAAGCTATCGATGTGCTCTTGCTTGACGATCATTATGAGGAATTCCCGGCTCCGCGTTTAGCTACGCGCAATACCCACGGCACTGGCTGCACCTTGGCTTCCGCTATCGCGGCCGGACTTGCCAAAGGCTTCAGCACGCGCGCTGCGGTTGCTGCTGCAAAAATCTATATCCATCAAGCGTTAACGCACGGCCAGCATCTGCAACTGGGCAAAGGCTCCGGGCCGGTACACCATTTTTTCGGGTTTTATTAATTAATCGATTCTACATCTTTCACTTCGACCGACGATCGGCACACCATTTAGGGAGAGCATTATGAACACCAGCGCAGAAAAAGTTTTGAGTCAAACAGCACGGGTTGATGAAGCATCCGTGCAACCCTTTAGCGGATCGCAAAAAATTTATGTGCAGGGTTCGCGACCAGATATTCGTGTGCCCATGCGTAACATTATGCTGTCACCTACACCCGTTGAAATGATCGGTGGTGCCGGCGGCAGCGAAGAGAATCCAGCGGTGCGCGTGTACGATACTTCGGGTCCTTACACGGACCCGGCCCACAATATTGATTTACGTAAAGGATTGCCGGAGGTGCGTACCGCGTGGATTGAAGAGCGCGGCGATACCGAAATCCTTGCCGATACCGATTCGCACTATACGCGCGAGCGCTTAAACGATCCCCAGCTGGCCGGTTTGCGTTTTAATCTGACGCGCAAACAGCGGCGCGCCAAACCGGGTATGAACGTGACCCAAATGCACTACGCGCGCAAAGGCATCATTACGCCGGAAATGGAATTTATTGCGATCCGTGAAAACATGGCACTGGCACAAGCGCGGGAGCTGGGCGTGTTCGATCAACAGCATCCGGGCATGAGTTTTGGGGCGAGTATTCCTGCTGAAATTACCCCGGAGTTTGTGCGCGATGAGGTCGCCCGCGGTCGTGCAATTATTCCTGCCAATATCAATCACCCGGAAGTGGAGCCGATGATTATCGGGCGCAATTTTCTGGTCAAAATTAACGGCAACATCGGTAACTCGGCGCTGGGTTCTTCCATCGAAGAAGAGGTGGAAAAACTCACCTGGGGTACGCGCTGGGGCGCCGATACCGTGATGGATTTATCGACCGGTAAAAATATTCACGAAACCCGCGAGTGGATTATCCGCAACTCCCACGTGCCCATTGGCACCGTGCCCATTTATCAAGCGCTGGAAAAAGTCGATGGTATTGCCGAAAACCTCACCTGGGAAATTTTCCGCGATACCCTGATCGAACAGGCCGAGCAGGGTGTGGATTATTTTACGATTCACGCCGGTGTGCTGTTGCGCTATGTGCCGCTTACGGCCAAACGGGTGACCGGCATTGTTTCTCGTGGTGGTTCGATCATGGCCAAGTGGTGTCTGGCCCATCACCAGGAAAATTTTCTTTACACGCACTTTGAAGACATCTGCGCAATCATGAAAGCCTATGACGTGTCATTTTCGCTGGGTGACGGCTTGCGTCCGGGCTCCATTGCCGATGCGAATGACGCAGCGCAATTCGGCGAATTGGAAACCCTCGGTGAGTTAACCAAGATTGCGTGGAAGCACGATGTGCAAGTGATGGTTGAAGGCCCGGGCCATGTCCCCATGCATCTGATCAAGGAAAACATGGAGAAGCAGCTGGAGGTTTGTGATGAGGCGCCCTTCTATACACTGGGTCCACTAACCACCGATATTGCGCCCGGTTACGATCACATTACGTCCGGTATCGGTGCAGCCATGATTGGTTGGTACGGCTGCGCCATGTTGTGTTACGTTACTCCGAAAGAGCACTTGGGATTGCCCAACAAGGATGATGTGAAGGAAGGCATCATCACCTATAAGATCGCAGCTCACGCTGCCGATCTGGCGAAAGGGCATCCCGGTGCGCAGCTGCGCGATAACGCGCTTTCGAAAGCGCGGTTTGAATTCCGTTGGGAAGACCAATTCAATCTCGGGCTTGATCCCGATACCGCTCGCTCCTACCACGATGAAACCTTGCCAAAAGAGTCGGCCAAAGTGGCTCACTTCTGCTCCATGTGTGGCCCCAAGTTTTGCTCGATGAAAATTACGCAGGAAGTGCGTGAGTACGCCGAGAAGCTGGGTACAGATGTGGCCGCCATCGCGGACGAAGCCGTGGTGCGCATGATTGATGTTGAAGCAGAAATGCAGCAGAAGGCGCGCGAGTTTGTGGAGCAGGG
>CAYTQQ010000025.1:22789-31038 GCA_964440135.1 uncultured Cellvibrionaceae bacterium
CTCTACCAAGGCTTTTTTCGGGCCGAAAAAATTACCTTGCGCCACAAACTTTTTCGTGGTGGTTGGACAACGCCCATGGCGCGGGAAATATTTTTGCGCGGCGAGGCCGTGGGTGTCCTGCTCTATGATAAGACACGCGATCTAATTGGTTTGGTGGAACAATTTCGCGTCGGTGCTTTGGCCGGGCAGCAAACGCCCTGGTGTCTGGAAGTGGTGGCAGGGATGGTTGAAGCCGGTGAGTCGCCGGACGAGGTAGCGCGTCGTGAACTTCTTGAAGAAGCGGCCGTCGCGCAGGTGCAGCTAGAATATATTTGCAATTATTTACCCAGCCCTGGGGGTAGTGATGAGAAGATGCACCTCTACTGTGGGACTTGCGACCTCAGCCAGGTTGGCGGCATTTATGGGTTGCCTGAGGAGCATGAAGATATCAAAGTACACGTGCTGCCGGCGCAACAGGTCTTCGATGAAATGCTCAGCGGTCGCTTTAATAATGCTGCAGTACTTATTTGCCTATTATGGCTCCAACTAAATCGACCGCGCCTGCGGAGTGAAATTGACGAATCAATAGCGGTGACTAAGACTTAATCTGTTTGTTGTTGCTAGAGCCAGAGATATAAAGACGATGGTAAAAACCCGTTACAAAGTTGATCTTCCGGGACAAATGGCGGAATGCGAAGCTAATTATCATCGCCTGATCAAATTGATGCCGCACCATGCAACCGTTGATGACTGGCAGTTTATGAACGGCAGTGATCCACGCAATCACTGTCTGCATATTCGTATCATTGAACGCTCGCGCTACACCACAACGGTGCAAATGGCCCAGCTGGATATCCGTGTGCCTGAACATCATGGATGGCTGCGTATGCCCAAACTGACCGTGCGGCTTTATCACGATGCGCGTCTCGCCGAAGTGCTGGCCTGGGAAGGGCATAGGTCCGTGCGTCCGCGTTACGACTACCCTAACGCTGCCATGTACCAAAGCGATGAAAAAGCCCAGCTCAATCGGTTTTTGGGGGAATGGCTGGCGCTGAGTTTGCAGCATGGACTCAGCACCGAAAACTGTTTGCCGTTAACGAACCTTTAGCCCCTGTTACAGGTGCACGAGGCGCGCCATCAGATAAACGCTTTCGTTTTTACGCGCTGCCGAGTGTGGGTCGCGGTGTTCGTTGGCATAATAGTATGAATAATCATCAGGATGTTAACTATGTGTAGATCCCCTTATTTTCGCGCCGGCCTGGCGGCGTTAGTGACGCTGTTCCTGATCAGCTGCAGCGCTCCGGAAAAAATAAATGCAGTTGAAGCAGGCAGCGCCGTGACCGGCGAATATCAAAATCTTTTTGCCGAAGCGGGTTATTCACAAACCGAAATTGAGGCAAAAATCGAAGCTGCGTTTCAACAGCTGTTTTATGGCGATCCCGATAACCAAGCGGTTTACTATCCTGTCGGCGAAAATGACCAGGGTCCGCTGGCGTACATTCTTGATGTGCACAATAACGATGTGCGCTCCGAAGGCATGTCTTACGGCATGATGATTGCGGTGCAAATGAATCGTAAGCAAGAATTCGATGCGATCTGGAACTGGTCCAGGACTTACATGTACCACGCTAACCCGGAGCATCCTGCCAAGGGCTACTTTGCCTGGTCGGTGAGAACGACGGGCGAACCCATTGACGAGTTGCCTGCGCCTGACGGTGAAGAATATTTTGCTACTGCGCTCTACTTTGCGGCGGCGCGTTGGGGCAATGGTGACGGCATATATGATTATTCAGCTCAGGCAGATCAGTTGCTGACCGATATTCTCCACCGTGAAACCATCACCGGACAAACCCGGCGCGGGCCAGTGACGGCGGTTAACCTTTTCGACAAAGAGGCAAAAATGGTGCGTTTTACGCCGCACCTGAGCAATGCTGCGCACACCGATGCGTCCTATCATTTGCCTGCGTTTTATGAAGTGTGGGCACGTGTTGGACCCCAGCGGGATCGTGAATTCTGGCTGGCGGCAGCACAGGTCAGCCGCGATTATTTTGTAACGGCCACACATCCCGACACTGCCTTAACACCGGATTACGGCAATTTTGATGGCACACCCTGGGCTGCTCCCTGGCGACCCGAAGCGGCTGATTTTCGTTACGACGCTTGGCGCACCGCGATGAACTGGTCAATGGACTGGGCGTGGTGGCGGGTCGATCCACGGCAGGTCGGACTGAGTAATCGCCTGCAAGCTTTCTTTGCCGGCGAAGGGCTCAATGACTACGGCAGCCTGTACACATTGGATGGGAAAAAGCTCGACGATGAGCAGACAACCGGCCTGAGGGCGATGAATGCGGCGGCCGGTTTGGCAGCAAGCCACCCGCGTAAATATCAATTTATTCAGGCCTTGTGGGACAGCGACATCCCTGACGGTCGCTACCGCTACTACGACGGCATGCTCTATATGATGTCGCTGTTGCATTGCAGCGGTCAGTACAAGGCTTGGATGCCACAATAAACGCTATCGGCGCTGACTCACCCCAGCGCCGATAAGCTTGACCTATAGGTTGGTAGCTCAGAGGCTGGCAAAAGTTTCTTTCGCCGCCTGCAAGGTATCAGCAATATCGGCTTCGGTATGGGCCATCGACATAAAGCCCGCTTCATAACAGGCGGGCGCAAAATAACAACCGCGCGTTAGCATGCCGTGAAAAAATTGATTAAAGCGGGGAATATTGCCGGCCATTACTTGTTTGAAGTTAGTGATCTTCTTTTCTTCGCTGAAAAAGAAACCGAACATACTGCCCACGTGGTTGGTGGTAAACGGAATTCCCGCTTCGTCAGCCAGCGTTTGTAAGCCGGTCACTAATGTTTCAGTGCGGGTGCACAATTGCGGATAGGTGACGGGATCGTCTAATAACTCCAGAGTTTTTAAACCCGCCGCCATGGCGACCGGGTTACCCGACAAGGTGCCGGCCTGATACACCGGGCCAGAGGGCGCGATCATTTGCATCACTTCGCGGCGGCCGCCAAAGGCGCCCACGGGCATGCCGCCCCCAATGACTTTACCGAGTGTTGTCAGGTCGGCCTTGATGCCGTAATACCCCTGGGCACCGGTATGGCTGACGCGAAAACCAGTCATGACTTCATCGAGAATTAACAAGCTGCCGTATTGGTCGCACACCTCCCGCAAACCTTCCAAAAATCCTGGTACCGGTGGTACGCAATTCATATTGCCGGCGACCGGCTCCACGATAATGCAGGCGATTTGCTCACCCAGCTGGGCAAAACATTCGCGCACCTGGGCGGCATCGTTGTAATCCAGAGTAATCGTATGGTCGGCTAGCACTGCGGGTACCCCGGGTGAGCTGGGTACGCCAAAGGTGAGCGCACCTGAACCGGCTTTAATCAGCAGCGAATCTGAGTGGCCGTGATAACAACCTTCAAATTTGACGATCTTGTCGCGCTGGGTGTAAGCCCGCGCAAGACGGATGGCGCTCATGGTGGCTTCGGTACCCGAGCTGACAAAGCGAACCATGTCCATGCCCGGCATCAGCGCACAAATTTTTTCTGCCAGGGTCGTTTCGCGAGCGGTGGGGGCGCCAAAGCTTAAACCGGATTTTGCTGTTTCTATGACAGTGTTAATAACGTCTGGATGCGCATGGCCCAGCACCATGGGGCCCCAGCTTTGGACATAATCGATATAGCGTTTGCTGTCGGCATCCCACATATAAGCGCCAGCTGCCTTTTCAAAAAAGACCGGTGTTCCGCCGACCGCTTTAAAGGCACGTACGGGTGAATTAACACCGCCCGGAATGTGCTGTTGCGCTGCCTGAAATAATGTTTCTGAACGATTCATAGAGATTCCTTAGCCGGTAATAGACCACGGCAAACTAAACAGTAATAAGGGCATGGAGTTAGCGTCCGATGCGCATTTGTGTTGAGCGCATTAGAAGGCGCGATTAGAGCACGGACACGATAGCCCGGCTGACATAATCCATTTTTGCCGCACTCAAGCCGGCCACGCTGATACGACTGTTATCTGTCATGTAGATGCTGTATTCCTGACGCAAACGGTGAACCTGCTCTTTGGTCAGCCCCAAAAATGAAAACATGCCGCGCTCCTGCGCGATAAACCCGAAGTCGCGCTGCTGTTGCTGTTGATTCAGGGTTGCTACCAGCTGAGTGCGCAAGTTGGCGATGCGTTGCCGCATGTGGGTTAATTCCTCTTGCCAGAGCTGGGTGAGTTCATTGCTGTGCAAGATCAGATCAACAATAGCGCTGCCGTGAGCGGGCGGCATCGAGTAGAGGCCGCGGGTCACGTTGAGCAGCTGGCTCATGCCGGCATCGGCTTGTTTGCTATCGGCGAACACCAGGCTCAAAGCGCCGGCGCGCTCGCGGTAAAGTCCGAAGTTTTTGGAAAAAGAAACCGCAACCACCATCTCCGGCACCGACGCGGCGAGCAGGCGCAATCCGTAGCAATCTTCTTCCAAACCTTCTCCAAAACCCTGATAGGCCATATCGATAAAGGGAATAAAGCCACGCTCCAGCGCCAGATCGGCAAGTTCGCCCCATTGCTCATGCGACAGGTCGGCGCCGCTGGGGTTATGGCAGCAGGCATGCAGTAATACCAGATCACCCGCTGGCACTTGCTGCAAACATGCGCGCATGGCGGCAAAGTCGATGCGGTGGTTGGCATAGTCGTAATAGGGGTATTCGCGCAGCTGCAAGCCCGCGTTGCCCAATAGGGGAATATGGTTGGCCCAGGTGGGGGTGCTGACCCAAATCGCTGCGCCGGGTTTGGCGCGCTGGATAAGTTCGGCGGCTACGCGCAAGGCGCCACAGCCACCCGGCGCCTGGATGGTGCGTATGCGATCGGCAGCTAAGACCGGATGCTCCGCGCCGTAAATAAGTTGGGTAACGGCACTGTTTGCACCGGGATAGCCTGCGGGATTGGTATACGCTTTTGAAGTTTCCTGCTGCAAACGCAGGGTTTCGGCCGCTTTCACGGCAGCCATAATAGGCGTTTGTCCGTCATCGTTTTTATAAACCCCTACGCCGAGGTCAACCTTGTCTGGGTGGGTGTCTTGTTGATACGCGCTACTTAAACCGAGAATGGGATCAGCAGGCAGCAAGGGCAGGGAGGCAAACATAAGATCTCCGAGGGCTGGGGCGGGAGTTTTCGCCCATCATGGATGGATAAAGCCGATGATTATACGCCTTGTGGCGCCCCCGCCAAGGCGCGCCTTTGGTCCAGGTATTTGGCGCGCTTCATGGTAGCTGCGCTATACTCGCAGCCCTTTGCTGGTTCAGCTGATAATTTTTGGAGTGTGTATAGCTATGTCGCGATACTGGAGTGAGGTGGTGCGCCAGTTGGAGCCCTATGTGCCCGGTGAGCAGCCGCAGATTGACGGCCTGATCAAGCTCAATACCAACGAAAATCCCTATCCTCCCTCGCCCCGGGTGCATCAGCTATTAAACGAGCAGGCGTGTGCACGTTTGCGACTCTATCCCGACCCAAACTCCCAGCAGCTAAAAAACACCATTGCCGGTTATTACCAGGTTAAGCCTGATCAGGTCTTTGTCGGTAACGGTTCGGACGAGGTATTGGCGCTGTTGTTCATGGCATTTTTTCAGCAGCCGAAACCGCTCTTGTTCCCCGATATCACCTACAGCTTTTATAAGGTTTATTGCCAGCTGTTCCAGGTTGCTGCGCAGGTCATTCCATTGCGCGATGATTTCACCATTAACTTTGCGGATTACCCGACCGAGAATGGCGGTATTATTTTTCCTAATCCCAATGCGCCTACCGCGATCGGTAAGCCCTTGGCGGAAATAGAAGCGCTGTTGCAACGCAACACTGAGTCGGTGGTGGTGGTCGATGAGGCCTACATTGATTTCGGGGGTGAAAGTGCGATCGCGCTGGTGGATCGTTATCCCAATTTACTGGTGGTGCAAACCCTGTCCAAATCCCGCGCCTTAGCGGGAATGCGGGTGGGTTTCGCGGTGGGCAATAGCGAGTTGATCAACGGACTCGATCGGGTCAAGAACTCGTTTAATTCTTATCCGCTGGATCGTCTGGCGGAGGCGGCGGCTGTCGCGGCCTTTGAAGATGAAGACTATTTCCAAGAGTCGCGTCAAAAAGTGATAGCTACACGCGAATGGACGCGGGAGCAGCTGGAAGCGCTAGGCTTCGTAGCACTGCCATCACAGGCGAATTTTTTATTCGTGCAACCGCCGGGTAACGCGAGCGAATTAATGGCGTACTTACGGGAGAATAAAATCCTGGTGCGCCACTTTTCGGCACCGCGCATCCAGGATTTCCTGCGCATTACGATAGGTACTGATCAAGAGATGGAAGAATTGATTCGGGTGCTAAAAGCACGTTGATTAGGTTATTCAGTACCTGACGCACCCTGGACTACAAAATATTTCTCCATTCCGGTCCATTGCAGCAGCTCACGCGTGTGTGCGTTGCAATGGGACAGCCGGATATCCTGGCGACGGGATTTCTTTTGGTCGCGGAAATACAGCAGCATTCCCAGTCCTGTCAGGCTCAGCTCCGGCAGTTGAGCCAGATTAAACTCAAATTGGCTCACGCCGCTTTCTGCCGTTTCCCGTAACAGCTTTTTCCACTCATCGAACAAAGTGAAGCCGGTGGCGCCATTGATGGTAATGCGCAGACAGTGGCCGTTATTAATGGGAAGCCACTCCAGATAACGGTCTGTGGTTGCGCCGCGCGTAGGGCGCAGGCGAGAGCTCTGCCGGCCGGCCTTCGCAATAGCCGTGAATACTTTACCGCGCCGCACGGGCGGTGTTGCCGTGGGTGGGGTGGCGTCATACCCTTGGACAGGGTCGCCATCATTCCAGAGCACATCATCAATATATGCCTTGTTAGTGGCAATCTGTGTGTCGTCGTCAGCCCTGACTATTAATTCCTCGCCGATAAAGGGTACTGACTTACGCATAGGGATCCTCGTAGATGGCGATATTCTTATCTCGTGGATGGTTCGTCTACTATCTGGCTGTTTTTTATGCTGTGCAGAATCCAAGTATAGTCTGTGTTTATTCTTTGGCGTAGAAATCCTTTGCTATCTGAAAAAAATCAGGTATGTTTAGGCTAATAACTATTGTTGCATAATCAACAAGTTATCAAGAATTTCTAATTGTCTTATTAAACAATAACAAGAATGGTTGTTCCGGTAGCTATTGAGATTGTGTGCAGTGGGTTGAAAGATAGCTACGATCGCAGAGGTTCGTGTACTGGCCAGCCGGCTCTACCGTTCCAATCCTGTCGTACCGACAGGCTCGTCAGTAGTGAGGTAAGTCTGTAGTCATTGTCAGTGCCGCCCTGGGTGAGCCGAATGACTCTAGGTATTGGCTTGTTTGTTACCTGACTCGGGTGCCCATCTGGGAAACTATGCAAAATAAAAATACGGCTGTTGAGCTGATTAAAAAGTTTCAGCAGCTTTTTACTGACTTGAATCACAAGCAAATTGCCGAACGCCTGGTAAAGCTGGTGATAGCGAAGTCTGCGATCAGCCGAACGGTATTGATCGTGGAGCGCGACGGTCATTTATATGTTGAAGCAATTGCCAGCCGGCGAGCTTCAGAACCGCTTGTCAGTGCTCTTGCTACCTCTCTCTCTCGTCTTAATTATCTTCCCCGCGAATCCATTCAAAACGTCTTCAAAGAAGGCAAGCCGGTAATGCTTGATGCGGCTGCAACGGCAGCGCTGGGGCCTAACGCGACGCAAAAAGGTTGCCGCGCTATTTATCTGTATCCGATTCTGGAAAAAAATAAAACCATCGCAGTGTTTTATCAGGAGACAGAGGATGAGCTTGCGGCATTGGAGCAAGCGGTAGCGGAGTTGGATACCGTTTGGACGTTCAGTTCGTTGTTGGTGCGCCAGGTTGTTGAGATGTGGCGCCACGAAGAACAGATGGAACGGTTTCGGTTGGCGGAGCAGGCCCTGTGGGCGAGCGAAACTTATCTCAATGCTATTTTGCGTTATTCGCCGGCATTGATTTCAGTAAAAGATTTAAACGGCAACGTCGTGCTGGCC
Source organism: uncultured Cellvibrionaceae bacterium (assembly GCA_964440135.1). Lineage (GTDB taxonomy): Bacteria > Pseudomonadota > Gammaproteobacteria > Pseudomonadales > Cellvibrionaceae > Cellvibrio. Next base: position 30,825 of record CAYTQQ010000025.1, read on the forward strand.
AGTGAACACTTTAAGGAAATGGCCAATATCGATGAAGACGGCTTTGTGGGTAAAAACGTTTTTGATATTTATCCGCGCGAGATCGCCCAATCCATGTGGGAAATCGATCACTTTGCTCAGAACAAGCAGCAAACATTTGAAACAGAACTGGATTTAATGCACAAGGATGGCAGTGTACACACTTACTTGATTGTAAAATTTCCCTTGCGTAATA
>CAYTQQ010000026.1:0-6371 GCA_964440135.1 uncultured Cellvibrionaceae bacterium
AATGCCGGCCTGTCACGCCGGAGGTCGCGGGTTCGAGCCCCGTCCGGTCCGCCACATACCGAGCCACAGGCTCAAAAAAAGCCCCTGTTGGATACTCCACCAGGGGCTTTTTTTATGCCGTGAGTTTTTGAATGTTTGAAATGGCTTGGTTACCCGCGCCGCGCCATCCTTGCGGCGCAACTGCCTGAATTAATTCTGGCCCTGCTCGCGCGCAGCCACTTGCTCCGCCTCTTTGATTTTTTTACAGGAATAGATGGCCAGATAAACCACTACTGCACAAGTGGCAAGAACCGTAACAATGCCACCCAACACCACACCGTCGATATACATAGCTACCTCACTGTTAACGGAGTTGATAAATCTCTCATTACCAGTGTAGCGATAAGCACCAAGGGCCACTTGATACGTATCAACAAAGACAGCAATTCAACATGTGGAAGGCGTTAACAGCTACCGGGAAGGAAACTGACGCCGGTACCGGCTAATCCGCAATAGCCACCCGGGTTCTTGGCTAAGTATTGCTGGTGATAATCCTCGGCGTAATACCAGTCGCCCAAAGGCAAAACTTCCGTCGTAATACGGCTCAGGCCACGCTCGCTCAACGCTGATTGATAATGCGCCGCGCTTGCTTCTGCCAGGGCTTGCTGAGCCTCGGTCGCGGTGTAAATGCCGGAGCGATATTGCGTACCTACATCATTGCCCTGGCGCATGCCTTGGGTCGGATTGTGGGATTCCCAAAACACCTTCAACAATTGCTCCAAGGTGATTAGTTGTGGATCAAACACCACGAGTACGACTTCGTTGTGGCCCGTCAAACCGCTGCACACTTCTTCGTAGCTGGGATTAGGAGTAAAGCCGCCGGTGTAACCCACCGCTGTGGTATAGACGCCCTGCTGCTGCCAAAAACGCCGCTCAGCGCCCCAAAAACAGCCCATCCCAAAAACAATCTGTTGTAGATGCGCTGGAAACGGCGGCAGCAAAGGAGTGTCTTTGACGACGTGTTTATTGGTAATTTGCAGGGGTTGCGCGCGCCCCTGAAGCGCTTGTTCAGGGGTTGGCAAGGAAAGTTTTGCAGATTGAAACAACATAGCGACACCTCTTGGGGCAACGCTGAAAATCAGAACCAGCGGTTATGATGCAGGCGTTCCCACCAGGTTAGGAGTAAACGATCAACACTTTGCTGCGCGGCAAAGCCCAGCCGTTCGGGCAGAGATTTCTTTTGAGTGTAATCGACCTGAAAAATATCCGCGGTTTCCGCCAGCTCCTGCAAATATTCATCGCTGGTTTTTAATTCATCCACCAGATTGACTTCCAGTGCGCGGCGCCCGAACCAGGCTTCGCCGGTGGCAACTTGCTCGATATCCACCTGCGGCCGGTGCTCAGTCACAAACTCTTTAAAGAGCACATGGACATCTTCCAGATCTTCCAGAAATTTCTCCCGTCCTTTGGGCGTATTTTCACCAAACATGGTCACCGTTCGTTTGAATTTACCGGCGGTGTAAAGCTCGTAGTCGATATCGTGCTTTTTAAGTAACTTGTGGAAGTTCGGCAGCTGTGCAACCACTCCGATAGAGCCGAGCAGTGCAAAAGGTGCAGCGATAATCTTGTTGGCAACGCACGCCATCAGATAACCACCGCTGGCGGCTACTCTATCAACACACACGGTGAGCGGAATATTCTTTTGGGTGATCCGCGCCAGCTGGCTGGCCGCTAACCCGTATTGATGAACCATGCCGCCGCCACTTTCGACTTTGACGACCACTTCATCGTTAGTCCGTGCAGAGCTGAGGACAGCACTGACAACTTCACGCAGGCTTTCGCCTTCTGAAGCTTTTACATCGCCGTGAAAATCAATCACAAAAACACGTTTCTTCTCCGTGTTTTCCGGGGCTTCCGCGGTGCCGTCAGAGGTGGCATCGGCTACTGCTTTGGGGACTCGTGCTTTGGCTTTTAAAGTGCGTTTTTTTTCGGCTCGCTCTGCTTTAAGGCGTTTCTTTTCGGCTCTTTGCTGCTCTTTAAACGCCTCTGGATCAAGCATGGCATCACGTAGTGTTTCACGTATTTCCTGATACTTTTCATTGAGTGGCGTGACTTCGATATGGCCTTTATCCGATCGTCTACTGCGACCACTACTAACAGCAAAACTTAAACCAATCAAAATACCGATAGCCGCCACAAAGGTGACTGTCTTGGCTAAAAACATGCCGTACTCTGTTAAAAATTCCAATGCATACCTCAGCTGTCAAAAATCACATATTCGCGCTTTAGCGCCACGCATTAACTGCTTGTTCTGCCGCTGTATTCAGCGGCCGGGCAAGTAGTCCGGTGTGGGAGAGGCTGACCTCGTAGAGCGCTCCATCAGCCATGGGTAGATAGGTCGCGCTGCCATACACTGCATCGAGAATCGGAACCCACTGGGGATATTTGTTGATCCACTTCCACACGTCCACGCCGTATAGACTTTCATCCAGTGCGTACACGCTGCGCTTGGCGTTATGTTCCTGCTCCAGGTCATAATAACGACCACTGATGCGCTCCAGACGATATCCGGGGCGCACCCCAAAAGTACCCAGATATCCCTTGAGCTTGACCACTCGCGCATCGAGCTGCCACTGATCTCCATGCAACATGTAGCGCTGTTCCGCGCCATTGCTGTCGACCAACACGGCTTCATAGTGTTGGTCTTCAATCTTTTTAAAATCGATGGTGGCAATCACCTGTTCAAAATTGATCTGGCGATAGCGGTAGATATCAAACGCCATCAAACCAATCAATAAGGCGAGTACCAGCAGGACAAGACCAAAGCTTCCGCGCAACCATCCCAGCACCCAGGAACCGCGAGCCAAAAGGCCGACGGCACGATAAGCCACATAGGCAGCGAGCGCAATCACTACAATAGCCAAGAGGGTGTATAACATAATAATCCTTCAGCTCACGGAATGGGTTAGCGGGTTTAATAACGGTTGTTCGTTATAGTTTTATCGTTAAGCGGCTTGTTGCCGGTGACTTATTGAGTCTCATCAAGCAATTTTGTAGCCCAATGCCTCCAGGCTTTCTTCCGCAATTTGCAACACGCTGGTGTCAGCGTTTTTATCCAGCTTGATACTGTCGAGATAATACTCGAGGCTGATAATCGCATCAGCGAAGGTTTCCAACATGTGCTGAACTGCCGCCTGCTGTTCCCCCTGCAGCAGTGATTCGTCGATAAATTCAAGGCAGGCCGCCACTACTTTCGCCGCCCGTGGCAGCCCCAAAACAAACATGCCACCGCGCACAGTGTCCAAGGTGGCAAGAATATTTTTGATGTGCCCTTTGTCGTAATTGGATTCCATAAAGGCGCTCAGGGCACGCTTCACCATCGCCAAACCAGACTCGGCTTCTTCAATCACCAAATGCTCTGCCTCGGCAATCTGCGAGTTGGTCATCACATCATCACGCGAGAGCGCGTTGATCTGTGCGAGCTTTTCGTCAGACAGATTGATTTTGCCCAACCCAGCAATAGCGCTCTCCACATACAGCAAGGTGTCGGCCACACTGAGCAGCTCTTCGGCAGAAATCTGCGCACTGGTTTGTTGCCACTGCGCAATGCGTTCAATCTCTTGTTTAAGACTTTCGGCGGGCGACACCAGGCCTACCACGCCAAGTATTTCAGCCACCTTCTTTAAGGTATCCAGCAACTCGGGGGATTCGTTCAGCAGCTCGGGCCCGCCTTGTGCTGCGCGCTCCAATATATTTTTTGTGCTGCGCAACTCATCGCTCAAAACCGCCGCCATGGAGCTCAGGGTGTTAGCGCTGGGCCCTTTTAAAAACTCCATTTCACGGAGCAGGTCAGCCTCGGAGAAGCCGGGCATCGGCGCGCTGTAAAATGCAAGCACGGCCTGGGCTCGCTCATCCTTGGTGGTGGAAAGAGCAATGAGATAAACCAGCTCTTTCATTAACGCCAGGTCAACCGGCTCCGTAATCGCTGCCTGCCCCGCAGCATGCAAGCGTCTGATTTCCCGATCCAGTGCACTGAGTACCAGTTTGCGGCTCTTGGTGAGCTGCAAGCCTTGGGCGCTCAGCTCCTGCAAGAAAATCCCGGCCAGCCACCATAGGGCACTGAGCTGACTGGCCCCGCAGAGCCCTTCAAGACGCTCAAGCGCGCGCGCCATGATGCTTAACGACGGCTTTACTTGTTCTTCTTTCACGACTTTTAACAAGCCGGTTTGGTACATGTGGCGCAAGCGGCGCACGACGGCACCCAGGTTTTCACTGGGGGGCAAGGCCGCGACTTTCGGCGTATGGACAAGCCGGGCGGGCTCGAACGGGTAATAGTAACTTTCGGGCAGCGGTGCAGCCCGCCGCGCCTGACGCAGTTCGTTGATGTAGGGAATCAACAGCATCGCCATGCTGCGCGAGGTTTGTGTGCAGTACTCAAGATAACGCGGCAGAATAAAGAAGGCGGCGCTCAGCAGCTCCAGCTTGCGATCGTTCTTGGGGGCTGCATCGAGGGTGATGTCCGTGATGTGCTCCAGGAGTTCTTCGGCGAGCACGTCAACACCTTTGAGCTGGATCAGGTTCAGCGTACCGCGAATTTGCTTGATCCCGTCAATACACTCCTGCAACAGCTCGCCGTTGGCACGGTCATGGGTAAACTGTTCAAGCCGCATGGCCGCCTGTTCAATGGTGGCGACCAGCTCATCCTGGACCATTTTGAGTGATGCGAGATTTAGCGTTTCTTGTGTACTCACGGAAGCTTCCTGGTAATTCAGTAAGTGGGCAAACCGGGTCGGGCTGATCCCGAATATCCTCGAATTCTAATACGGCTTTTACCTGGCCGTTAAAAACTGGTTCCCGCTTCTGATGATTATTGTCAAATATGTCTCAAAACCATTAAAAGTCGTTAGTTTTCCGCACGCAGCCACAGGCAGTTATCGCCACTGGCTTTGGCAATGGCGGCCAGTTTTTCCTGATGGGCAGCCAACTCCTCTTCATTCGCCTGGATAACCGGTAACGGTCGCGCGCGCGGCGGCAAGCGGCGGATCTCTGCCAATCCACCTGCTCCGCCCTCGCCTTTGGCCTGCTCACCGCCCAGCGACAAGCTGGTTTGCCCACCGGTCATCAGCAGATAGACGTCCGCTAAAATCTCGGCATCGAGCAGAGCGCCATGGAGCTCCCGCTGAGAGTTATCCACCCCGTAACGTTTACAGAGCGCATCCAGATTATTTTTTTGGCCCGGATGCTTGCTGCGCGCCAGCACCAGGGTATCCATCACCCGGCAGCGGCTGGTGATGGATGGCAGCGCTGGGGTCAAGCGCTTAAATTCGTGATCAATAAATCCAATATCAAAGGGAGCGTTGTGAATCACTAATTCAGCATCGCCCACAAACGCTAAAAAATCATGAACGATACGCGCAAACACTGGCTTATCTGCCAGCATTTCGTTGCTGATACCGTGAACCTCAAATGCCCCGGCGTCGACTTCGCGCTCGGGATTGATGTACTGATGGTAGTGGCGCCCGGTCAGCCGGCGATTAACCAGCTCGACGGCGCCTATTTCAATGATGCGGTGATCAAGAGAGGTTTCCAGACCCGTGGTTTCCGTATCAAGAACTATCTGACGCATGCTCTATTCCTGTAATTCATCAATAGCGCGGTTGGCCAGGCTATCGGCTATTTCATTTTCGCGGTGACCGCTATGCCCCTTTACCCACCGCCACTCGACATTATGTTGCTGATTCAAGGTATCCAGCTGTTGCCAGAGGTCGGCATTTTTTACCGGCGTTTTTGCGGCAGTGCGCCAGCCGTTGCGCTTCCAGCCGGTCAGCCACTCGGTAATACCTTTGCGCACGTACTGGGAATCCGTGGTGATAATCACATGGCAGGATTCCTTTAGGGCCGTCAGACCCTCGATGGCGGCCAGCAGCTCCATTCGGTTATTGGTAGTCAGGCTTTCTGCGCCATACAGGGATTTTTCGACAGCGCCGAAGCGCAGCAGCGCACCCCAGCCACCCGGCCCGGGATTGCCGCGGCAGGCGCCGTCGGTAAAGATTTCTACAGTTTTCAAACAACTCACTCTTTTATTCGGTCATGCCGGAATCGGAATTCAATGTCTCTGCGGAATTCCATGTCTCTGAATGTACGGCTCGCTTGGTTTTCGTACACGACGCACCCCGCCCCCGTCCGAGTATTTTGCTGCCGCTGAGTCCGGGAAGAGCGCCGGGGCGATAACTCGGCCAGGACAGTTTTAAGGGTGTGACTCCCGCGCGATCCTTGCGCGCCACTATAACGTAATAACCGCCCCAGGGAAGGCGCAGCTTTTTACCCCAGCGTTCCATCCACTGTAAATACTTTAACACCTGCGGGCGCTGCGCTGGCAGCCGATAAAAGCC
>CAYTQQ010000026.1:6471-18761 GCA_964440135.1 uncultured Cellvibrionaceae bacterium
TCCACTGTAAATACTTTAACACCTGCGGGCGCTGCGCTGGCAGCCGATAAAAGCCCTGATGTAAAGCTACGGTTTCAAAATCGAGCAAGGCGAGCCAATCGAGCATCCGCCCCGCGCGCAACGCCTGGTGGCGCCAGTGAGCCTTGCTACTGAAGATACGGGCAAACCAGCGCACCAACCCAAACAGACTCCTGGGATTAAAGGCGACGATTACCACGTACCCTCGGGAAATCACCAGTCGCGTTGCTTCGCGCAGCAGCTGGTGAGGGTCATGACTAAAATCGAGCGTATGGTGCAAAAGCACAACGTCGATAGATTCAGACGGCAACGGCAGCTGATGGTAATCAGCCAAGGCTGACAGGCGCGGGTTTTCCGCACGCTGGGGGTGCAGGGCAAAGCGATGGGAGATGCGGCTGGGCTCACCCAGGTCCAGCTTCGGACAGATACTGAGTTGCAAGAGGTGGTAACCGAAGAGACAATTGAGCGCTTGATCGAGGGATTCGCGCTCTTCGGCCAACAGTGCACTGCCTAATCCTGTGTCGAACCACGCGCTGATTTCCGGGATGGCTTCTGGCAAAGGTTTCATCCCCAGATGTCGGTGCCACCACTGGCGCGCTGTTTTTAACGGGTGAAAGGACATACGGCTCCTGAACCAAACGAGCCAGCATATATCAATTAGTTGCCAGCTTCTTTTAATGTAAATTCTAGGTTATACCATGCTTAAGATCTATCCTGTTCCAGCGCTCGACAGCAATTACTTCTGGTTGTTGCAACCGGATGCTGCCAAGCCCGCCGCCTATATCATTGACCCCGGCGCGGCTGAGCCAGTGATCAGTGAGCTGGACCGCCATCAGCTGGTGCTGGCCGGCATCCTGGTCACCCATCACCACGGCGATCACGTTGGAGGAATCGCAGCGCTGGTCGAACGTTACCGCGTACCCGTGTACGGCCCTCGCTCTGCCCGTATTCCCCAGGTCGATCACTATGTAAAAGAAGGCGCTACGTTATCACTGGATAATATGGATCTTGAAGTGCTGGAAATTCCCGGTCACACCCAGGATCACCTGGCCTATCTCCATCACCCCGCACCCCATCAGCACCCCTCAGCGCCGCTGTTATTCTGTGGCGATACATTATTCAGCGCTGGTTGCGGGCGCTTGCTGGATGGCACCGCCGCCCAGCTTTATTCATCCTTACAGCGCCTGGCCCAACTGCCCCAGGACACCATGATTTATTGTGCCCATGAATATACCTTGGCCAATCTGTACTTCGCACGCACCGTAGAACCCGATAATACGGCTATTGCCGAGCGCCTGGCCGATGTGGAAGATCTGCGCCGCCGCAAGCAGATCACCCTACCCACGCATTTGGGACTTGAGCTGCACACCAACCCTTTTTTACGCCCCCACATCCCCGCCGTCAAACGCGCCGCCGAGGCTTACACCGGACGCACCCTGGAGACGTCACTGGAGGTATTTACCGCATTGCGGCAATGGAAAGACAATGTCTAAACGCCCCGAAGGCTCATGATATTCGTCTCAGCGGCTCCAGTGGCCACGCGCAGGACGTTCATTCGCATAATTCATTGACCCTCGCCACCCCAGCACCTAAACTTTAGTCCTCTCGTTCTTTCGTACATTTGGCGGAAGTTAATATAACCAACCAAATCAAATGTTTATATGCGAAAGCTAAAGCAAATTATGATGACAGCAGGCGTACTGTTTTTGGTATCTGCCTGCTCGACGACCGATAATCTCGCTACTTCTCTCACGCCTCTTATCCCGGAAACCCCCACTACTGCCGAGCTTCCCACAGCGGCAGAACTACTAAAAGCCTCACGGCTCAACGACCTCGACACTGAGCCTCTGGATATCTGGCAACGCATTCGCGATGGTTATGGCCTCCCACCCGCCCAAACCCGATTGCTCGACAACCACTTGCGCTGGTATGCCAACAATCAACAGCACGTGCTTGCCGTAACGCAACGAAGCCAGCCCTATATTCATCATGTGGTGACCGAACTCGAAGCCCATGATATGCCCTTGGAGCTGGCGCTCCTGCCGATCATTGAAAGCTCCTACAATCCGTTTGCCTACTCTAACCGCAAGGCAGCCGGCCTCTGGCAGTTTATGCCACGCACGGGCGAGAGTTTCGGTTTGGAGCAAAACGGCTGGTATGACGGACGGCGGGATGTCATTGCCTCGACGGAAGCGGCGATTCGTTACTTAAAATACCTTCATAATATGTTCGATGAAGACTGGCTGCTCGCGCTCGCGGCATACAATGCCGGCCAGGGTACGGTAAGCCGTGCCATTGAGAAAAACCGCCGACAAGGCAAGCCGACAGATTTTTGGTCGCTCCCTCTGCCGAAACAAACCCAATCCTATGTGCCTCGCTTACTGGCGTTATCGCGGATCATCGCCCTGCCCGATGCGTTTGAAGTATCGCTGGAATCAATTCCAAACGACCCTTACTTTGTCCCCATCGAGCTGGACTCGCAGATAAACCTGGCCGAACTGGCGACTTTGGCCGACAGTGACCCTAAAGAATTGCAGCAATTAAATGCCGGTTACAGTCGCTGGCTAACCGACCCGTCAGGCCCGCATCAAATTTTGGTGCCCGCTGAAACCGCAGATGTGTTTATGGAGCAGCTGCAGCAACTGCCTACAAGGCCCAGTGTTACCTGGCAGGAATACAAGGTTGTCAAAGGTGATTCACTCAGCACCATAGCGCGCCGCTTCAACACCACCATCACCCTTCTGAAAAACAACAACAATTTGCGCAGCGATCACCTGCGTATCGGTCAGGTGTTGCAGGTAGCGCAAGCGGTACCGGTTATCAGCGATTACCCGAGCGCCGAAGACCTGATGAAAAATTTTGGCAAACCCAAAGCCGGTAACCAGAGAATCTATACCGTGCGTTCAGGTGATAGCCTGTGGAAGATCGCGCGGCAACATAACACCTCCGTAGCCAACCTGACACGACTCAATAATTTATCGGCCCGCAGCAGCCTCAAACCTGGGCAGAAATTAATTGTTGCAACGCAGCAAGCGGTGCTCCAGCCAACGGCCGAGTCCAACAAGGTTATTTATCAAATCCAGCCCGGCGATACGCTACACACAATCGCGCGCCGTTTTAAATTATCGATAGAAAATATTCTGGAATGGAATTCAGTGAAAGACGCCAGCTATATTCATCCGGGTCAAAAGCTCACGCTGATTATGCCGAAGGGCCGTTAACAACAAGCGTCGCCAACGGCGGAATAGCCGCCAGCAGCGTGCGCGTATATTCGTGTTGCGGTGCGGCAAAAACGGTTTCAGTTTCGCCCTCTTCTACAATCTGTCCTTGGTTCATCACCACCACGCGATCACACAAGTAGCGCACCACGGACATGTCGTGGGAAATAAACAGCAACGTCAGCTGGTGTTTTTGAGTGAGCTCCAACAGCAGCGCCAGAATCTGCGCCCGAATAGTCACATCCAGTGCGGACACAGGTTCATCGGCGATAATCAGTTTGGGTTTAAGCGCAAGTGCGCGGGCGATGGCAATGCGCTGGCGCTGACCGCCCGAAAATTCGTGCGGATATTTGCGCACAAAATGACGCTCTAAGCCAACCTCATCCATCAGTTGATGCACCTGTTCCAACACCGTTTTACGGTCGGCAAAACCGTGCGTCAGCAAGGGTTCGGCCAACGTATCAAAGATCGTCATCCGGGGATTGAGGGATGCATAGGGGTCTTGAAAGATCATCTGGAAATGCCGTCTGGCGCCCTTGAGCTCATTGGCGCTCAACCGACAAAGATCGCGCCCCTGCAGCAATACCTCGCCTGAATGCACATCGACCAGCTGCATAATACTGCGGCCCAGGGTCGACTTACCCGAGCCAGATTCACCCACCAACCCAAGAATTTCGCCTTTCTGAATGGTTAAGTTGATGTCCTCGACGCCTCGGCCGTAGGGTGTTAAACCACGTTTGAATAAACGTGAAAACAATCCGTGTGGTTGATAAAAGCGCGTGTGCAAATGTTTGATCTGCAAAAATACGGGCTCGGTATTTTCGGTCATCGCGGGAAAAGGTTTAGCTGAGGTCAACACCGCTGCCAACAGCTTCCGGGTATACGCATGTTGCGGCTGCTCAAATACTTGAGCCCTGGTGCCCTGCTCCACGACCTGCCCTTGTTGCATCACCAAAATATGGTCAGCCATCTGCGCGGCCACACCCAGATCGTGGGTAATAAAAATAACGGCCAATTTACGCGAGGCTTGCAATCCTTTAATCAGTGTCAGGATCTGCGCCTGTACCGTAACATCCAAGGCCGTGGTGGGCTCATCGGCAATTAAAATTTCCGGCTCAGCGATTAACGCCATGGCAATCATCACCCGCTGGCGCATACCGCCGGAAAATTGGTGCGGATAATCGTCCACACGCTGGGCCGCGTTGTGGATACCGACCTCTTCCAGCGCCGCGATGGATTTAGCCCGGGCCGTTTTTTTATTCATCGGCTGATGTTGGCGCAGCGACTCAATGAGCTGGTCAACGATACGCATATGCGGGTTAAGGGATGTCATCGGATCCTGAAAAATCATGCCGATTCTATTGCCGCGAATTTTACGCAAACCCGCTTCGTTTAACTGCAGCAGATCCTGTCCTGTAAAATGAACGCTACCGCTTTCGATTTTTCCCGGCGGTGTCGGAATTAATCCCAACAAACTGTAACAGGCCACCGATTTGCCCGAACCGGACTCGCCCACAATGCCCAGCACTTCTCCTGCTGACAACGTAAAACTCACATCATTGACGGCAAGCACGCGACCGTTGCGCGTGTGGAAGGCAATGCGCAAATTGTTAACCGAAAGCAGTACTTCAGCAGACATGGTCGTTAATCCTTGGAGGCACGAGGATCCAGTGCATCGCGCAAACCGTCACCCAGGAAATTCAGCGAAAAAAGCGTAATCGACAGCACCAGCGCGGGAAAAAGTAATAACCAGGGATACTCTTCCATGGAGTCCACTCCCGCAGAAATCAACGAGCCCCAGGAACTCTGCGGGGGCTGAATACCCAGGCCTAAAAAGCTCAGAAAGGATTCCAATAAAATAACGCTGGGAATGGTTAAGGTGGTATAGATAATGATCGGACCAAGCACATTGGGAATGATGTGGCGACGAATAATTTGCCAGCGCGACAGCCCCATCGACACCGCGGCTTCAATAAATTCCTGGCGTTTAATGGTCAATACCTGACCGCGCACTATACGCGCCATGGTCAACCATTCAACCGCACCAATGGCGAGAAACAACAGCAACATACTGCTGCCAAAAATAACCGTTAAAAGAATAATAAAAATAGTAAATGGCAAGGCATAGAGTACATCTACGATACGCATCATCACGGCGTCGACCCGACCGCCAAGAAAACCAGCCACTGCGCCCCACAATACACCAATCACCAAGGCCACGGCGGTGGCGATAAAGCCAACCATCAGGGACACCCGACTGCCATACATGATGCGGGTCAATTGATCGCGCCCGAGCACATCGGTTCCCAGCCAATGTTCGGGGGACGGCGGTGATGCGCCTAACAAGAGGTTTTGTTGTTGATAACTATAAGGCGCGATCCACGGCGTCAGCAGCGCGATAACAATTAACAACGTCAATAGAACTGTGCCCAACATAGCCGCTTTATTTTTACGCAAGCGCAGCCACGCATCGCGCCCGAGTGAGCTGCCCTCTTCCTGTTGTGCCATCGTCAATTCCTGCATGGCTAACTCCTGCCCTGCGAACGCAGTCGCGGGTTAAGCCATACCAGCACAATGTCGGCGATTAAATTACACAGGACAATCAGCATGGCAAAAAATATGGTGCAGCCGAGAATCATGGTGTAATCGCGATTAAACGCGGCTTCGACATAAAACCGTCCCAGGCCGGGAATCTGGAAAACAGTTTCCACCACAAACGAACCGGCCAACAAACCGGCGAGCGCCGGCCCTAAAAAAGAAACCACTGGCGTGATGCCACCCCGTAAGGCATGAACCAGCAGGATACGTGCCGTGGACAATCCCTTGGCGCGCGCCGTGCGAATATAATCTTGAGACAATACGTCTAACATGCCCCCGCGTGTGATGCGCGCGATATAAGCGGCGTAACTGGAGCCGAGCGTCAGCGCGGGCAGAATTTTGTCCCCCGGCGTTACCCCCCAGCCGGACACGGGCACCCACCCTAGCCAGATACCGAAACATAAAATCAACAAGGGCCCCAATACAAAATTGGGCAGGCAGATGCCCGCCATGGCGGCGGACATGGGAATATAATCTTGCAGCGAATTAGGTCGGAGCGCGGCAATAATGCCGGTGGTCAGTCCAATAATCATGGCGACCAGCAGCGCATACAGCGCAAGCTCAAGCGTAACCGGAAAACCGGCGGCAATAATTTCATTCACCGTTCGGTTGGCAAAGCGAAAAGAGGGTCCAAAATCACCGCGCAATACACTGCCTAAATAATCGGTGTATTGCTGCCATATAGGCGCATTCAGGTTGTAGCGCGCGTTAAGGCTTTCCATCACCGCAGGCGACACACTGCGCTCTTGATCGAATGGGCCACCCGGCGCCGCACGCACCATAAAAAAAGTGGCGGTGATCACAATGAGGAGCACCGGCACCGCTTGAAATACGCGCTTTAGAATAAAACCCAGCATGACTTACTGATCTCCGGAATCAGCTTCCAGATAAACATCGCGATAAAAATAATCATCGAGGATGTTGCTGTGCCAGTTTTTTACCGCGGGATGAACGAGCCGATTTCTTTTATAGGTATAAAGCGGAATGATGGGCGCCTCTTCTACCAGGATAGCTTCCGCTTCCTGAAAGTAAGCAAAGCGCTCTTGCGGATCACGGGCCTGCGCGGCAAGACGGATCAACTCGTCATAACGGGCGTTGGACCAATTTGATTTATTGTTTCCTCCACCGCTCAGATGAACGTCGAGGAAAGTATTCGGATCAACGTAATCTCCGCCCCAGCCGGAACGAGAAATATCGAAGTTGCCCAGGTTGATACTCGCCAACCATACTTTCCAGTCTTCGTTTTGCAGATTCACATCAATGCCCAGATTTTCTTTCCACATTTGCTGTAACACCACGGCAATGGTCTGATGGTGTTCGAGCGTGTTGTAGAGCACTGTCAGCTTAGGAAAGCCTTTGCCTTCTGGGTAACCGGCCTCCGCCAACAATTGCCGCGCTAAAGCCACATCCTCTGGCATTCGGGCTTGCGGTTTATAACCATATTCGTTGGGAGGAGTAAACGCGTAGGCTGGTATTTCTCCGCCTTTGGTAACGCGCTCGGTCAGTAATTGGCGGTCAACAGCATAGGCCAATGCTTTGCGAATCCGTACATCGTCGAGCGGTGGTCTGTGGGTGTTGAGGGCATAGTAATACGTCGAATACAGCACAAAATTGCGATGTGCCGGGTGATTTTCTGTGCGATAACCTTCGATTTTTTCGGGCGGTAAATCGAGCGTCATGTGTAACTGGCCGGCCCGGAACATCCGCTCTTCCGCCGCCAGGCTCTGAACCGCATGAAAATGAATTTCGTTGAGTTTAATACTGGTTTTATCCCAATAGTAATCGTTCTTTTTGACGGACAATACCCGGTTAACCACCCACTCTTTGATGACAAATGGCCCATTGCCGACAAAATTTTCCGGCCGTGTCCAGGGTGTTGCCAGCTGATTTACGGCATCAAACTTTTCCAAGGTAGCGCGGTGGACCGGGTACATGGTTTTGAACGAAAGCAATTCAAGGACATAAGGCGTTGGGTCTGCCAGTTCAAACTGCAAGGTGTGATTGTCCAGCGCCCTGATAGCGACTGCGGATACATCAGAGAGGTCACCGTTATAGTAAGCTTCGGCGTTCTTGAAGATAAAAAACATGTAAGCGTAAGGATTACCCAATGCAGGGTTTAAACCACGCTGCCAGGTCCAGACAAAATCGTGGGCGGTGACGGGATCGCCATTAGACCAGCGCGCGTTCTCGCGCAAAAAGAAGGTATAGGTCAAGTCATCTTCTGAAACTTCCCAGGACTCGGCGACACCCGGTATTACCTCAAGGGTGTCAGCCTTGCGACTGACCAGTCCCTCAAACAGGGCGCGTTTAATTTGACTGTCTGTCTGTCCGGAGTTGCCATGGGGATCAAGGTCTGAGGGTTCTGCACCATTACCGATATGCAGAATCTGCAGCTCGTTACCTATTTCTACCGGTGTCTTACGATCACTGGAACAACCGCCCGCGACGATCAACAGCAGACCCACCGCCAACAGATTGCGAAATACCTTGTTCATAAGTTGAGTTACACCTTTTGAGTTAATCACCTGCATCTCCACACGCCGGAAGGCACGGCAATTTATTCTTCGTGGTTTAGATCCCGGGCGAAGGCGTCAAAACTGTAAGGCCGCCCCAGGAAATCCTGAACCAGATCAGCTGCATCTTTGGTACCACCGGGCGCCAGTATGTAGCGGCGATAGCGCTCGGCAATTTCAGGATTGCGCAAGCCATGCTGCTGGAATTCGCTGAACATATCAGCGGAAATTACCAGCGACCACATGTAGGTGTAATAGATCGCCGAGTAACCAAACAGATGACCGAAGCTGGCGTAAAAATAGGTGTCATCAACATAACCAAACGGCGAATAGGCTTGCTGAATTTCTGCAGTCAATTGATCGAGATCCAGTTCTGCCGGATCGCGGTTGTAGACGTTAAGCGAGAGTGCCGCATAGAACAGTTGATGCTGCGTCCACAGGCCGCGACCGAAATCCCGCCCGGCAATCATCTTGTCCACTAAGGCCTCTGGAATGACGTCGCCCTGCTCGTTGTGTGCGAATGTTGCCAGGGTCTCCAGATCCCACACCCACTCTTCAAGCATCTGCGAGGGCGCTTCGACAAAATCCCATTCGGTGCGAATGCCCGCGTGAGCCAGTCGGCGTTGATCACCGGCAAAAAGGCCGTGGAGCAAATGGCCGAATTCGTGCAGAAAGGTTTCCACATCCGAGTGCTCCATCAATCCCGTTGGGAAGTTGCAGACCAGTGCATAAACGGGTAACTGTAAATCGCGCACACCATCCTGCAGGCTGAAAGCAGCGGCGTGTTTGTATTTGCCATCGCGCGGATGCATATCCAGATAGAAGCGACCAATAACCTCACCCTGGTCGAGCAGTTCGTAAGCCGTTACCGAGTCGTGCCAGGTTGCCGTTTCCCACGGACGAATGGACACATCGAACATCGTCTCGACCAGCTCAAAAATGCCGTGGCGCACTTTGTCATAGTGGAAGTATTGGCGAATCTCCTGGGCGTCAATTTCATACTGTTCTTTCTTAACCAGCTGCTCGAGATACAGCTTGTCCCAATCCGTTACCTGCGTTGCCGTTGCATCATTTTGCTGTTGGCGCGCCAGTAAGGTCTGGTATTCCTGCTGCGCGCGCGGTGCCGCCAGCCCATGAACGCGATCGATAAATTGCTGGGCATTGGCCGGCGATTTGATCATTTTGTCTTCCATTACGTACTCGGCATAATTCTGGTAGCCAAGTAGTTGCGCCAATTCATGGCGCTTGCGCACCAGCTCCAGCAACACTGGTTTGTTATCCGGGTAGGCGCGCTGGCGAAAAATCTTGTACAGCTCATAGCGCAGCTGATCATCGTGGGCGTATTGCATCACCGGCAGATAGTCCGGGTAGTCGGTGCTGATGGTCAGCGTGCCATCGGCCGCGAGTTGACGGGCGGAAATATAGTCTTCCGGCAGACCGGCCAGCGCCTCGATTGAGCTGACGTCCAACTGGCGCCGATCCTCCAGAATATTTTTTCCAAAGGCCTGCCCCAGCAGATTGATTTCTTCATTCAGTTGCTTGATTCGCGCCTGGGTCGCCGCGTCTTTATCAACCCCCGAACGACGGAAATCGCGGAGCATTTTTGCTACATAGCGCTGATCAAGATCACTCAGCTGGGCAAGGTCAACCGCTACCAGATGATTAAACAAAGGGCGCGATAAACTGATTTCGCTCAGCAGCGTGACAAATCGTTGCTGACAGGTTTGAGCCGCATCGCGCACCGCTGCGTTGGGATGCACATTAGCATAGAGACTGGTGAGGCTAAGGGTGCCGTCGAGGGTGATATCCAGGGTATTGATATCGTCAAGCAGCTGCGCGGCTGGGTAGGCTTGTGGGCCCTGCTCTATCGCCTTGAACTGGCGCGTGGCTTTTACAAAATCCTGCTGACATTGGGCCAGATAATCCCGGGCCTGTGGGTCCGCCACCTGGGGCCAATCATCTGCGGTCTTGGGCACGGCGGTGCAAGCGCTCAACAAGACCCCTCCCATCATCAGCCACAAGCGCGCCGTTAACCTTGTCATAAGTGCTTTATCACAGTTCATATATCCCTCTATATACTGGCGTATATACCAAAGAAGTGCCGGCACGTCAGTCGAGCCATGTTATTTTCAGGCCTTACCTTAACAGAGCCATCCAGTTACTCGCCAGCGCCTGCCTTTCCTGGATAAGCCCACCATTGAAACTTATACCATAAACCTGCCCGGTTGCAGCTACAGCCCGGCTTCTGCCAGAATCGTCACTCAATGTGGCGCCTGATTCCGCTACCTGCAGCACATACAGTTGCCTTGATAACTGCTAACATTCCTGAACTGAGGACACTTTAATAACTACAACGATGATGACCCACATCCTTCTGACTGAAGACCAACGCGATTGCCTTCAGGAAATCACTAATGTTGCAATGGGCCAGGCGGGCGACCGTCTGGCGCGTTTGCTGGATGTTTTTGTCATTCTCTCGATTCCTCACGTCAGCGTGCTCAAGCCATCTGATATTGCCATGGCGTTGCAATCGCTCAGTACGGAAGGTGAAGAGACAATTTTCGGTGTTTGCCAGGGCTTTATCGGCGGAGGTATCGCTGGCGAAGCTATGTTGATCTTCAACGATACCGACTACAACGACCTGGCCAAACTGTTGCAGTACGACCACAGTCCCGACGCACACGCACGTAATGAACTGCTCATGGACACCGCCAACGTGCTCAATGGCGCGTGCCTGAAAGGCCTGGCTGAGCAGCTGGATACCCACTTCAGTCTGGGGCCGCCCATGCTTCTGGGACACCACTGTAATATCAGGGATCTGTTACACAATAGTCATATGCGCTGGCAGGAAGCACTGGTGGTTGAGATTAATTACACGATTGAGAACCATCAGATCAATTGCGATTTGCTGCTGGTACTCGCCGAGCATTCAGTTGCCAACCTGGTAGAAAAACTGAACTATCTACTTGATTGATAACCTTGACCGTCCCTTAAAGATTAAATAGAAAAATGACCATGCAAGAAGATCTCAGCGCGTTTTTTAAAGATGTTCATTGGCTGATGGACATCTTGCAGAATATTGACGCGGGACTGGTCGTTCTGAATCGTCATTACACCATTGAGCTGTGGAACAGCTTTATGCAAAACCACAGTGGCAAACCTCCCGAAGACGTACTGGGTCAGAGCATATTTACCGTCTTTCCCGAGCTATCCCGCAACTGGTTTGAGCACAAGGCAGAATCGGTTTTCGTCCTGCACAATGCCACCTTCACCACCTGGGAGCAGCGCCCTTACCTGTTCCGTTTTCCCCATTACCGCCCGATTACCGGCACCGCTCCCCACATGTATCAAAACAGCACCATTATTCCGCTGGTGGATACCCGGGGCGAGGTCGAACACGTCTGCCTGATTATCTATGACGTGACCGATACCGCCGTCAATAAACTTGCGCAACAGCAAGCCCACCGCCAGCTGCAGGAGCTCAGCCGGATCGACCACCTTACGGGCCTGTTTAATCGTGGTTATTGGGAAAACTGTCTCGTGCAGGAGTTTAAGCGATACGACCGCTACCAACTGTCGTCCACATTAATCATGCTCGATATCGACCACTTCAAACAGGTAAACGATACCTACGGTCATACCGTCGGCGACGATGTTATTCGCGAAATCAGCCGCGCCCTGCGGGCACAGCTGCGCGAAGTGGATATCGCTGGCCGTTACGGTGGCGAAGAGTTTGGCATTATTCTTACGGGCACCGATGTCGAGGGCGCGGCTGTATTTGCCGAGCGACTGCGCAAAGCCGTTGCAGCCATGACGGTTCACGCCGAAGACAAGCAGATAAAATTCACCATCAGTCTCGGCATTTGTGAATTAAACGAAACCATTACTGATCACCGCCACTGGATCGAATGCGCGGATCATGCTCTTTATCAATCAAAAGAAG
>CAYTQQ010000026.1:18861-23826 GCA_964440135.1 uncultured Cellvibrionaceae bacterium
GATCACCGCCACTGGATCGAATGCGCGGATCATGCTCTTTATCAATCAAAAGAAGGCGGTCGCAACCGCTACACCATCGCTTAACCACCACAACACAATAAGGAAAGTTCCATGAAAAATAGCTCCATGAAAAAACTCAATGCCCTCCCCTTCGTTGTTGCCAGTCTGCTCGCTGTTGGAACCGCAGTAGCTCAGCCGGTACAAGTCGCCCGCGTAGTTCCCTATGCTGAAGATGCGGAAATTCAAAAAAAGGTACGCAACGAATGTACTCAGCTCGGCACTCAGCTGGCCGCATTTACCCAGGAATTCGGCAAAGCTTATGCAGTTGATGTGAATCTGGTTGATAGCCTCGATACCAGCGCCCAAGGCCGCGTCTTAAAAATTGAAATTACCGATGCGGTGAGTATGGGTAATGCTTTTATGGGCCACCAGAAGTACAGCAGTGCACGCGGCACCCTGTATGAGGATGGTAAAAAAGTCGCTGACTTCCGTGCGCGTCGCAACTCAATGGGTGGCGCCTTTGCCGGTTATAAAGGTTCCTGCTCCGTTCTCGGCCGGACCATGAAAGCCTTAGGTAAAGACATCGCCGTATGGCTTAAAGACCCGGAAGACAAAGCCGAGCTGGGCGATTACTAACAGCAGCGCGGCCATTTATTTTTTTACCATCCTTTCGTGCGCGAATTTCCAGTGTGAAAGGATGGTCAACAGCATCCGAGCTCAACCTCCCTCCTGTCCGTTACCATTCATAGTCCTGGCATCCGAGCTACAGTCAGGCTCGCATTTTTCCCCAAGCTATCTCCTTACCTACCTCTTCATCTCTATCAATCATTCATTCCGACTAACCGCTCATCTCCAACCTGCTTGATAGAACGAATCGGAAGCTGAGTTATAACCACATGCTTATTTGTTCTTTTGCGCCGTGAACGACACCATTTAAGATGAGCGACGTTTATTATCTCAATAAGTGGATCATCACTGACATGTGCCAATTGCTGGGAATGAGTTGCCAGGAACCCGCCACCATCAACTTTTCACTGGAAGGTTTTCAGGCGCGTGGTGGCTTAACCGACGAACATAAAGATGGTTGGGGAATCGCGTTTTTCGCTGCCCGTGGCTGCCAGATTTTTCGTGATCACCAGCCAGCAGCGCACTCGCCATTGATTGACGACATCAAAGCGCAGCAGATTAAATCGCAGACCATTTTGGCCCATATCCGCAAAGCGACCTTTGGCGATGTCAATCTGCGCAACTGCCATCCTTTCCAGCGCAAACTTTGGGGTCAGACCTGGGTTTTTACTCATAACGGTGATCTCCACAACTTTCATCCACCGCTGACCGGCCGCTATGTGCCAGTCGGAGAAACAGACAGTGAGCGCGCATTCTGCTATCTACTGGAACGCCTGGAACATTTTTTTCCAGCGGCAACAGCGGAAAATTTGCCGAGTGCAAGCCTATTACACGCCGCCCTGCAAACAGTGAGTCGGGAGATAGCCGTTCACGGTAGTTTTAACATCATGCTGTCCAACGGTGACTTGCTCTTTACTCACTGCTCAACCCAGCTGGCTTATGTAGAACGTCATTATCCGTTTACGCAGGTAACATTGGTGGACAGTGACACCAGTCTGGATTTAAGTGCGTATAACTCAGCCGACGACCGAATGGTGATCATTGCGACCAAACCACTAACGCGCGATGAAGCCTGGACCAGCTATCAGCCCGGTCAGACCCTGATGTTTCGTGAGGGCTTGATAGTAGCCGGCAGTGAGATCGACAACGATATTAATCACACGCGCAATACAACGGCAGAACACCAGCAAACTTTTCCAAGCCCTGCCTGCGTACTAAACGTCGCATGAATTAATTCGCCTCCCGCTAACCCGTTGCAAATAGCCATCTGGAGAAATTTTGCAACGGGTTTATCTATTGCAGCATACCGCCATTCAATGTATCGCTGGCCAACTTATACTGGCGGGCTCTTGCTTGGTGTTTATTGGAAACTTGCCTATCTCCGTATAACACCCCACTTTCGGCAATAAATACGCCTGAACGACTGCACAGAAAAACCAGGGACGGTTCTTTTTACCGAACCTGGGGTGCCGGATATTTTTTATTCTGCAGATATTCAAAAATGGTTTTTAAAATTAATGTTAACAATGCGATAGAAGCGAGAAGCAACGCGGCGGTAAACGCACCGACGGCGTTGTAATCCTGCTGTAACAACTGTACATGCAGCGGTAGAGTGTTGGTCTGACCGCGAATAGAACCGGAAATAACCGCAACGGAACCAAACTCACCAACCGCGCGCGCCGTAGTCAGCACTGTTCCGTAAAGCAGCGCCCATTTGATGTTAGGCAAAGTCACTCGACGAAACATCGCCCAGCCGCTGGCGCCCAGTAAAATAGCAGCTTCTTCCTCATCGTTACCCTGCGCTTCCATTAACGGGATCAGCTCCCGCGCAACATACGGACTGGTAATAAAAATGGTGACCAACACAATCCCCGGCCAGGCAAAAATAACCTGAATACCGTAGCTGTCTAACCAACCACCCAACCAGCCCTGATTGCCATAGAGCAATAAATAACACAGACCGGCAACCACCGGCGAAATGGCGTAAGGCGTATCGATCAGGGCAACCACAAGTTTTTTGCCGCGAAACTGAAATTTGGTAACACACCAGGCAATCAAGGTACCAAACACCAGATTGACCGGCACGGTAATCAAGGCCACTACGACGGTCAGCTTGATGGCTGCCAGCATATCGGGGTCGAGCAAATTGCTGACAAACAATGTCCAGCCACCACTGAACGCTGAAATAAAAATCAGCAACAGCGGCAACACCAATAATGAACCGACAAAAAAGAGGCCCAGTCCGATTAAAAACTTACCCACTCTTGTGGGTTTTCGTGGGGTATAAATATGCATTTCAATTCTTTTGGTGACGTTTACCGTAAAAGTTTTGCACGACCTGAATCAACAGCAGCAATAAGAGCGAAGCGATCAAAATCAGCAACGCAACAGCCGCAGCGGCGCCGTAGTTGTACTCACCGATATAGGTGAAAATCATTAACGAGACGACTTCTGTTGAATAAGGCATGTTGCCGGCAATAAAAATTACTGCCCCAAACTCGCCCAGGCTGCGCACGTAGGAGAGCGCCATACCAATCAACAGCGCGGGCCGGATATGTGGAAAAATAACCCGCAGAAAAACCTGCAGTTTCGTTGCACCCAGGGACGCGGCCGCCTCTTCGTATTCTGGCGACAGATCTTCCAATACGGGTTGCAAGGTACGCACAACAAAAGGAATGCTGGTAAACACCATCGCAATAATGATGCCGATAAAGGTGTAGGAAATTTTGATGTCAAAAGGTACCAGCCAGCGCCCTAACCAGCCGTTCTCGGCAAACAGTGCCGCGAGCGTAAGGCCGGCGACCGCCGTAGGTAAGGCAAACGGCAGATCAACAAGGGTGTCGACAAGTTTGCGGCCGGGGAATTCGTAGCGCACCAGAATCCAGGCCAGCAACAAACCCAGAAGGCCGTTAAGCAGGGTAGCAAATGCGGCAGCGGAGAAGGTAACCTTAAAGGCCGCCAGCAAACGCGGATCAGTGATATAAAAAACAAACTCATCCCAACTGATGTCCAGCGATTGCAATACCAGCGTAATCGCCGGAAGCAAAACGATAAGGCACAAATAAAATACACCCAGTCCAAGGCTGAGCGAAAATCCGGGCAGTACGCGCGCTCTGCCCAGCGGTTTAAATAATGATTTGGTCACTTGATCATCCAACAACACAGCGGCAACCAGAGGGGTTGCCGCACAACGAAAATATCAGCGGACGCATAGTAAAACGCTGTCCGTCGATTTCCTAGCGTTGTTTCGCTTGACGCAGCAGCTGATCAAGAACACCGCCGGTACCAAAGTGGGTTTTATTGATGTCATTCCAGCTGCCAAATAATGACTCTACCGCGATCAGTTTGACTTCCGGAAACTGCTCTGCATAGGCAGCTTTCACCTGTTCATCGTGAATACGATAGTAGAAGCTCGCCAGTACACTTTGCGCATCCGTGGAGTAGAGATAGTTTAAATAGGCAGTGGCAAGCTCTTCAGTACCCTTTTCCCTAGCGACCTTTTCAACCAGGGCAATGGGAAATTCTGCCAATACGCTGATTTTAGGCACCACAATATCGTACTCGTCTTCGCCGTATTGTTTACGAATGAGATTGACCTCGGATTCAAAGGTGAGCAATACATCGCCTAACTGACGATCAACAAAGGACGTCGTTGCACCACGACCACCAGTATCAAACACGACGACATTGCCGAGCAGCTGGCTGACAAAGTTGCGAATTTTTTTCTCATCGCCATTAAATACTTCATTGGCGTAAATCCAGGCCGCCAGATAAGTGTAACGGGCATTGCCTGAGGTTTTAGGATTTGGAAAAACCAGTTTCACATCCGCACGTACCAGATCTTCCCAGCCCTGAATATTTTTAGGGTTGCCTTTACGCACTAAAAATGCCGTGGTGGAATAGAACGGCGATGCATTGTTAGGAAATTTTTTCCGCCAATCGGGGCTGACAAAGTTACCGCGCTCATGTAACACGTCGATATCTGTGGATTGATTGAACGTCACCACATCGGCTTTGATGCCCTGCAGAATATTGGCAGCCTGAGTTGACGAGCCGGCGTGCGATTGCTGGATAGTCACCTCGGCACCGGTTTTTTCTTTCCAATGAGCCTGGAATTTGGGATTAATCTCCGCAAATAATTCTCGCGCAACATCGTAGGACATATTCAAAATCTCTTGCGCTGCAAGTGCATTTTGCGCGACAAACAAACTCGCAGTTAATGCAATGATCCGAACCAAACCTGAGGTCCGCAGCGATTGCGCTCTAGGCGATTTAACAGCCATTTTTGTCTCCTGAAAAAGGGTAATTTCCAACTCTGGCGCTTAGTAAAGCATACTT
>CAYTQQ010000026.1:23926-25989 GCA_964440135.1 uncultured Cellvibrionaceae bacterium
TTGTAAACCTCATCCGGTGATCCTATTTGTTCAATCTTTCCTTTGTTAAGTACGACGATACGGTCGGCCACTTCCATCGCCTCTTCCTGGTCGTGGGTTACAAAAATAGACGTGATATGCAGTTCATCGTGCAAGCGACGCAGCCAGCGACGTAAATCTTTGCGCACCTTGGCATCCAGTGCACCAAAGGGTTCATCCAGCAGCAGAACTTTAGGTTCTACCGCTAAAGCGCGTGCCAATGCGATACGCTGACGCTGACCACCGGAAAGCTGATCGGGATAGCGATCCGCGAGCCAATCCAGCTGCACCAGACGCAATAACTCGTGAACTCGCTCGGCAATTTCGCTTTTGCTCGGGCGCCGATCTTTGGGGCGGACGGTCAACCCGAAAGCGACGTTGTCAAACACCGTCATATGCCGAAACAGTGCATAGTGCTGGAACACAAAGCCAACCTGGCGTTGACGGACATGCACGTGGGTTGCGTCTTCACCGTGGAACTCCACCACCCCACCATCGGGTTGTTCAAGACCCGCAATGATGCGCAACAGTGTGGTTTTACCGCAGCCCGACGGCCCCAGCAAAGCAACCAGCTCGCCCGTGGGGAAATCCAGCGACACGTCATTCAGGGCAGAAAAGTTGCCAAAGTTTTTATGGATATTTTTTACCTGGATACTCATTTTGACTCTCGTTAAATTCTGGGATCATCGGTCCGGACGCAGTAGGCGCAAGCCGGGCTGTACGGTTTCAATCAATGTATTTACATCTGCTGGTTGGCTGCACGCACCGCTTTTTCACGTTCGCGCAGATGATGCCATTCCAGTACAGACTTAACGATCAGGGTGATCACTGCCAATCCCGCCAACAATGAAGCGGCAGCAAACGCGGCAGCAAACTGGTATTCGTTGTACAAAATTTCGATATGCAAGGGTAAGGTATTTGTCTGGCCGCGGATATGACCACTTACCACGCTTACCGCGCCAAACTCACCCATCGCGCGGGCATTACACAGAATAATGCCATACAGTAATCCCCATTTTATCGCCGGCAGAGTCACCCGCCAGAAGGTTTGCCAACCACTCGCACCGAGCGTTATCGCCGCCTCTTCATACGAGGTGCCCTGCTCTTCCATCAGGGGTATCAGCTCCCGCGCAATAAAGGGGAAGGTCACAAAAATTGTCGCGAGGACGATTCCCGGCACCGCAAAAATAATCCTGATGTCATTGTCGGCCAGCCAGGGGCCTAACCAGCTTTGAGCACCAAAGAGTAAAACATAAATCAACCCTGCCACCACCGGAGAAACAGCAAACGGCAAATCGATCAAGGTGGTTAAGGTTTGCTTACCACGAAACTGGAATTTGGTGATCGACCAGGCAGCCGCCAAACCAAAAATAACATTGAGCGGCACGGCAATCGCTGCCGCCAGCAAGGTCAATTTGATGGCGTGCCAGCCGTCGGGCTCGGTAATCGCTGCCCAATAAACATCCGCACCGCGGGCGAAGGCTTCACGAAACACTACGATTAATGGCACGACCAGAAAAGCCGTTAAAAACAGCAGTGCTATGCTGATTAAAATCGTCCGTACCCACAAAGGCTCGGTAATACTGTTAGCGGCCCGCGCACCCCGATTCAGCGAGGAAACTACTCCACTCATATCAGACTCCGGTACGCTTACTGCTCCAGTGCTGCAACAGGTTGATCAGCAACAAGAGAATAAAAGAGAAGACAAGCAACACGACAGCCAGTGCCGAGGCTCCGGCATAATTGTATTGCTCCAGTTTGGTAACAATTAACAGCGGCGTAATCTCTGTACGAAACGGCATGTTGCCACTGATAAAAACCACTGAACCGTATTCGCCGACCGCGCGCGCAAAGGCCAGAGCAAAGCCTGTCAGCGACGCGGGCAATAATGCCGGCAATAAAATACGGCGGAAGGTGTGCCAACGATTTGCACCCAGACTCGCTGCTGCCTCTTCGACTTCCTTTTCCAGTTCTTCCAATACGGGCTGCACTGTTCTGACGACAAAGGGCAGACCGATAAATGTGAGCGCGACTATCACACCCAG
>CAYTQQ010000026.1:26089-30860 GCA_964440135.1 uncultured Cellvibrionaceae bacterium
GGTAAACGCTTTGGCAAAGAGAACGGCCAAGGGAATAAACACAATCAGGCTTGCATAAAATGCGGCATAGCCAAGTGATAATCCAAAGCCGGGAATAACCGATGAACGACGCATTGAACACCTTTGTAGTTATAACGGCGCTTCAGCCAGCCGATAAAAAACTGGCTTCAACACTTTTATAAAAATGAATCCGTAAAGCCCGCGAGATGCTGTGCAGCTTCGTCGCGGGCAAGGTCGTTAAGTTAAATCAGCGGGCACCGGGCTTGTAAATCTGATCGAAGATGCCGCCGTCATTAAAGTGCTCAGCCTGAGCTTTGTTCCAACCACCAAAGGCTTCGTCAATCGTCACCAGGTTTACTGAAGGAAAAAGATTACTGTATTTGGCTGCAATCTCAGCATCCCGTGGACGGTAGTAATTTTTACCAGCGATATCCTGACCTGTCTTGCTGTAGAGAAAATTCAGGTAAGCTTCGGCAACTTTGCGGGTACCTTTTTTATCGACGTTCTTATCGACCACCGCAACGGACGGTTCGGCGAGAATAGACAGTGAAGGCACAACAATTTCAAACTTGTCTTTACCCAACTCATTGAGTGCGAGGAAGGCTTCGTTTTCCCACGACAGGAACACGTCGCCAATGCCGCGCTGTACAAAGGTGGTGGTTGAGCCGCGTGCGCCGGTATCAAGCACTGGCACATTTCTGTAGAGCTTGGTTACAAATTCCTGCGCTGCAGTATCTGATCCGTACGTAGCACGCGCGTAAGCCCAGGCAGCCAGGTAGTTCCAACGGGCACCACCAGAGGTCTTAGGATTAGGCGTGATTACTTCAATGCCAGACTTAACCAGATCGTCCCAGTCCTTGATATTTTTGGGGTTACCCGAGCGCACCAGAAATACAATTGTGGAGGTATAAGGCGCGCTGTTGTTTGGCAGCTTGGTTAACCAGTCTTCAGCGATTAAATTTGCTTCCTGATACAACGCATCGACGTCATACGCCAACGCCAGGGTCACGACGTCGGCTTCCAGACCTTCAAGGACTGTGCGCGCCTGCTTGCTTGAGCCACCGTGAGACTGACTGATCGTCACTTTTTGATTTTGGGTTTTTTGCCAATGCTCAGTAAACGCTTTGTTAAATTCTGTATACAGCTCCCGCGTTGGGTCGTAGGAAACGTTCAACAGCCTTACGTCTTGCGCATGGGTAACAGCGGTAAAACCCAGGGTTAAAACCAACAGACTTTTCTTTAATGTATTAAATAACATGATCAAATTCCTTCCAGAAAATATTGAGATATAAATCAGTAGTAGGTTGTGTTGCTACAGCATTAAACGCCTGTCTCAACATCGATGAACCAGAGAATAACTTTTCATGATGTCACTGACGCCCTCTGATTTTCTGTTAGAAGCTGTGATCAAAACCGACCGAAAAAGTCTTGTCTGACAGGTCAGCGTTATCTACATCCAGTGCAGAAATATAGGAGTAGACTTTGGTTTTAGAACCCAAACTGTAATCAACACCCAGTGCAGCCAAAGTTCCTTTTTCATCACTTACCTTGCCCTCGGCAATACCGTACTGCGCTTTCAGTTTGGTCTTGCCCAGATTCCACGCACCGGAAACCAGATAGCTGCTGTCTTCTGCGTTGCTGCCTGCAGCTACATCACTGGCGCGCTGCACGAGAGCACCCAATTCAAAAACGCCTAACTTCGCAGTGCCCACTGCACGAATAACATCCGCACGCACAATGCCGTCGAGACTCCGCCGCGCTAACTGGTTACTGTCGTAAGCGATCGCACCATAGAAGGTACCGTTGTCGGCAACCAATGACGCCGAAAGAGTTTCAGTCAGACCTTCGTCCGGCTCACCGTCCAAATCGACATCCGCGCCTTCTGCCGCGACAAAAGCGATATTGGCGGTGAGCAATTCAGCGAATTTTGGGGTTGAATATTGAACAATATTATTGACGCGGTTCTGACCTCCGACGAGAACATCAATATCAGCACGCAGATCGTTAAACTGATCGACCTTGCCTTCAATGACCTTTAAAGGAGTGTCAAACTTACCGCCGATCAAGCGCCCGAATTGACCCTGCACACCTGCATAAATATTGCGCTGGGAAAACGGGCTGCTGCCGCCGTCATCCGCATCAGTTTCATATTCAGCGAGATACACCACGGTCAGGCCGGTGTCTTGCAATGGCAGTTCGCCTCTGATGCCCAACCGGGATGCGTTGGAGTTAAGTTCCCACTGGTCGACTTCTGCAGGCGACTGGGATGAGAAAGCGCGCGCTGCTCCTTCGTAATCGAAGCTATCCAGCGAGACATTGATCTTGCCGTATACAGTCGGCGGATTGGCGTGAGCCTGGCTGGCGCCAGCACCTACGACAGCCGCAACGGCTAAAGACAAAATAGTTGGGGTATTAAACGATCGACGCAGCGACCGCAGTGGTTGAAATGACATGCTAATCTCCAAAAATTAACTTATCACTTCCGGCGGTCCGGTCAGTGCTGTGTGTGTTTTAAATAGATCTTCAGGTTTTATTGCAAAGCGTTATCGGAAGCTGTCTCCTTTATCGATACGCTTCTTTTCCCGACGTTCCAACTGCACTACCCGGCCGTTGTGAATCGAGATTTCCAAGGAACCAAACTGAATCTGAGCTAAAAGAGCAGCGATCTCCTTGAGCACTTCTTCATCAACCAGGTTGGTTCCATTAACTTGATGGGTCATGATGATTCTCAATGGTTGTCTGAATTGCTGATGACGGCGCCATACTAATCAAAGACTTTTAAACTGAAAAAGATTCGTTTTTTATTAGCATATAACCAGGTTGACGAAGCACACCCGCCCCAAAAAAGGGGCGAGACACACGCTATGCAAGAAAATCTCCAAACCGTCTTCCAGCAGTAGAATCCGTGTCTAAAAGGCGATGCAGCAGAAATCGACGAGCTAACTCTGGGCCTGAAAAGCCACCGGAAAGCGTCGGGGCAGATGTGCCCTATTCGAAAATGCCCAGCAAGTGAGCAGGATTTGATCGGTTGTGTTAGTCAACTAACCGTTTTAGTGCATAAGTTGCGGATAGTTTTTGAAGGCAGAGACAAGGTGAAAAGCACATCTGGAAGGGGGAAATACCGCTCTGCTCGAAACAGGCACAGCGGCATCAGGATTAAGCAGATCAGCGCGGCTTGGCGTGATCCTTCACCATGACATTGTCAAAAGGAACGGTTTCAAATTCTTTGCCAAAGGTTTCCGGGTTGGACGAAAAATCGCCCAGGAGACTGCCGCCAATCATTCCACCACTCTCCCGGCCCCAAACATCGCCCTCACCCATGGTGTTGGATTTTATGGTGGTCATCTTAGGCTGAACATGGGTGGCAAAACCTGTTCCTCTAACTATCTCCAACCGCCCCAAACTTTCACCGGTTACTGGATCCAGCAGATCTTCCTGTTCCTCGTAGTAAATAACGAACTCATCACCCTGCACCACACCATGATCGCTGCCACGGTTAATGACGACGTTAAATTCATCGATAATTTTTACTACCGAGGCAGGATAATTACTGCCGTTCATTGAGTTTTCCATCATTACCTTTCCCCAAAATACAGCCATGGCTGACTGACCTATAAAATTCCGGTTAGCGAGCCTGCGCTCCACCTCACTATTGATTCCCACCGTCAAGCCTGACGAGTGGCGAACCTGACTCTGCTAACCGCCGAGCTTGGGGCCGGAATGTAGCAAGGGCGAGAATTGAAAACAACTCGACAGATCAATGACCTATCAAAAAGCACCCCACCTGAGTTGGCTTACTTTTTTGAGCGCCGTTGCCGTCAAGCAACCCCGCCACCGCACTTAACACGCGGGCTATACCGGCCACCTTGAGCCACAGCATGACATCTGCAAAAGAACACCCATACCGCAAAAGTTGAATGGATTTTTATAGTGATTTCCATCCTGATAAACCAACCATATTAAACAGCCGCAGCACCCTTATATGCGGACGCACTGCAACAAACCTTCTCGAATTGGAAAAATATTAATAAAAACAGTATGATAGACGGGTTTTATGGTTCGAATTGCCATGCTTGGCGCAGCAAATCTGGATACTGGAGGTGTTGTAATGCCGGGATATACCACACGAAAACTCGACGTACGTATAGGCTCCCAAGAGTGGAAAATTCGTGCGCTGCACGACCTACAGCAATACGCTGATCCCGTCGGCGCTGCCAAACGGGCCGGCATCTGCTCCGCCAGCTGGAGCTTATTCGGCCAACTCTGGCCCGCCAGCAAAGCACTTGCCCGAGCCGTTAAGCGAATCGATATTGAAGGACGTCGCTTTATCGAACTGGGTTGCGGCCTCGGCTTGCCGAGCCTGGTATTACAAGCCCGCGGCGCCGAAGTGACGGCGACCGACCATCACCCCTTGAGTGAATCCTTTCTGGATTACAACGCAGCGCTCAACAATATTCCTGCGCCTGATTACGTCGACCTGGCTTGGGGCATGTCAGATGCATCCACCGACCTGGGGCGCTTCGATGTCATTATTGGCAGCGATATTCTGTACGAGCCCGATCACGCCGAAATGCTGGCTAACCTGATTAACCGCTTGGCGGCCGCCCAAGCGAAGGTACTTATCACCTGCCCTGGCCGTGGTTACCGCAACCGCTTCAGCCGGATGTTGCAATCAAAAGGTTTTGAGTTAACAGAAACACTCATCCCTTTTACCGCCGATGAACAACCACCTTATCGCGGGCGATTGCTCAGCTACAAACGGGCTATGTAA
>CAYTQQ010000027.1:0-2148 GCA_964440135.1 uncultured Cellvibrionaceae bacterium
TTGCTCAAGAATGATGTCTTCGACTTCCAGGCCACAGCGGCGAATACATTTTTCAATATTTTGTGCCGCATTAACCGCGCAGGTAACCAAATGCACTTTGGCTTCCAGGCGCACCCCGGACATGCCCAAGGGTTCTTTCACACCGTCTTGATCATCGATTAAAAATTCCTGCGGCAAGATATGCAGAATTTTTTGATCAGCAGGAATGGCTACGGCCTGAGCGGCATCGATGACACGCTCCAGGTCTTGTGGAAATACTTCGCGATCCTTGATTGCCACAATGCCGTGTGAATTAAGGCTGCGAATATGACTGCCGGCGATGCCTGCATACACGGAATGGATCTGACATCCGGCCATCAACTCGGCTTCTTCTATCGCGCGCTGAATTGACAACACTGTCGATTCAATATTGACCACCACACCTTTTTTTAAGCCGCTGGAGCGATGGGAACCAATGCCCACAATTTCCAGTCGGCCCTCTGGTGTTATAGCGCCGACAATAGCCACGATTTTCGATGTGCCTATATCCAGACCAACAATCATTTTGTTGTCGCTAGCGCTTGCCATGGGTATAACCTCTTTTATCAAGTCCTTTCGTCGTAACCACATTTTTTATGACGACGATTTTAAATACTGTTTACCGGCACCGGAGTCCGGCAGCCATTGCACTGCTACACCATTGGTGTAGCGAACATCGATCGCTTTAACATCTGTCCACAGTGCCTGCAAATGCTGGTCATACACCGTGATAAAGCGACGCATTTTTTCCATTACCTGATCGCGTCCAATGGCAATTTCCACATTGCCTTTTAGCGTTACGCGCCAGGACTTTTTTCGATCGCTGCTTAATGCCTGAATCTCTAGTCCACGACTGCGCAACAATTGCGCGAGATCCTGATACTGCTGCATGATTCTGCGCGCGTCTGTTTCTTCACCATCTAAACGCGGCAACTCCATCAGCTCTGCCGTGCTATCAACACGAATAATTTCACCGCGCTGATTCATAAATCCTTGTTCACCCCAACGGGCTATGGGCTTTTGCTCGCTGATTTTTACCAGCAGGCTATCGGGCCAGCTCCGGCGTAACGATGCTTGTTCAACCCACGGATCTGCTTCCAGAGCGGCTTTTAGTCGCATTAAATCCAGCTCCAAAAAATCGCCGTGTAATTCCGCGTTAATCAGCTCCATCGTGCGCTCTTTACCCACGTAGAGAAATTCTCCCTCTACGGTGACCTGACCTACGGGTCGAGCCAGCATTTGTTTTACCGGTTCCGTTGCAAAGTAGGCACATACACCCAGCGCCGCGATAAAAAAAATGCCTCCGATTAACCGCACCCAAGAGCGCGTTTTATTCTTACTCGCTGCACCCGTGCTCACGCCGGACGGCAACACCTTTTTGTATCCTTGTACGCGCCGGGCCGGTAGTCCGCTGGCCGCTGGCGCACGCCATTTATCGACGTCCGGGCGGGCTACAAGAGGCTCACCCGCGTTAAAACTTTCATCTCTGGTCACTTACAAACTGGCTCGTAAAATGGCCACGACCAATTGGGTAAACGAGAGTCCATGCGCAGCTGCCGCCATCGGCACCAGGCTGTGACCGGTCATGCCGGGTACCGTATTCACTTCCAACAAATAAAATTGTTGTTGCGCATCGGCCATGACATCGAGCCGCCCCCAACCACGACAACCAATCGCTGCAAACGCTTGCAGCGCCAGTTCCTTCAACGCCTGCTCGCGCTCAGGTGATAAGCCGCATGGGCAGATATAGCGAGTATCGTCAGCGAGATACTTGGCATTGAAATCGTAAAAATGATGATCGGTTTCGAGTTTTATCGGCGGTAGCGCAACACCATCCAATACCGCGACTGTGTATTCCGCACCAACGATTAATCGCTCAGCCAACACACTCGCGTCGTATTGCGCGGCGTCTTCGTAGGCGGCTTGTAAATCTGCCGCCGTATTCACTCGCGCCATCCCGATACTGGATCCTTCATGGGCGGGTTTAACCATGACTTCACCGCCGAGTTCATCCAATATCGCCTGCCACTCGCTCTTGGCATTGAGTACCGCAAAGTCAGGTGTCGGCAAACCGACACCACGCCACAATTGTTTGCTGCGCAATTTATCCATCGCCAAAGCCGATGCTTG
>CAYTQQ010000027.1:2248-11073 GCA_964440135.1 uncultured Cellvibrionaceae bacterium
CACCACGCCACAATTGTTTGCTGCGCAATTTATCCATCGCCAAAGCCGATGCTTGGACGTCGCTGCCGGTGTACGGAATATTGAGATATTCCAGTACCGCCTGGATGCGACCATCTTCTCCACCGGGTCCATGCAACGCGATAAATGCGCGCGTCAGTTGCGCTGCCTGGATATCGGCGATGGCATTGGCACCGACGTCCAGCGCCACATGTTCTATTCCGGCTTCTTGCAGTGCTTCAATAACTGCCGCACCACTTTGCAGAGAAATTTCACGCTCTGCAGATTGGCCACCGTACAAGACGCCCACGCGACCCAGCTGTTGTTTGAGGACATCATCAATGGGCAAATTTATAACCGACATTTTCTCACTCACCTCTACTGCAATTTACGTCTGGCCAACTCGGGAGATAACACTCCGACATTGCCAGCACCTTGGGTAAGTACGATATCTCCAGCGCGCACGACATCTTTGATGACGCTCGGCACGCCCTCTACAGTTTCAATAAAAATCGGTTCAAGTGTGCCGCGCGCACGAATACTGCGACACAGGTGGCGGCTGTCTGCACCGGGAATGGGCTCTTCACCCGCGCTATAAACCTCGAGCACCATCAGCGCATCGACAGAGGATAAAACCTCCACAAAGTCTTCATATAAATCGCGCGTGCGGGTATAGCGATGCGGCTGATACACCATGACCAAACGCCGCTCAGGCCAGCCATCGCGTACCGCTTTTATAACCGCTGCAACTTCGCGCGGATGGTGACCGTAATCATCAACCAGCATGGCTTCGCCATCGCCGACCGGAAAATTGCCGTAAACCTGGAAGCGGCGACCAACACCTTGAAATTGGGCCAAACCGTTTTGAATGGCTGCATCACTCAACCCTTCGTCGGTTGCCACAGCAATAACCGCGAGGGAATTAAGTACGTTGTGAATACCGGGAATATTCAGGCGTATGGGCAATGCCTGATCAAAGCCGGGACGCACCACCTCAAACTCACTGTGCATTTTGTCCTGGCGAATATTGATCGCCCGATAGTCACACTGCTCGTCAAAGCCGTAGGTGATAATCGGGCGCGCAATATCCGGAATAATGTCGCGAATGACAGGGTCTTCACCACAGAGCACCGCCAAGCCATAGAAAGGCAGGTTGTGCAGAAAGTCGACGAAGGTTTTTTTCAGCTTGGAGAAATCGCCGCCGTAAGTTTCCATGTGATCGGCATCGATATTGGTCACAATGGAAATCATTGGCTGCAAATGCAAAAACGATGCATCGCTCTCGTCAGCTTCCGCCACGAGATAACGGCTTGCGCCCAACTGCGCATTGGTTCCGGTACTGTTTACCAAGCCGCCGATAATAAATGTCGGGTCCTGTTTCGCCGCCGCTAGAACCGAGGCCATCAGGCTGGTGGTGGTGGTTTTTCCATGGGTGCCTGCGACCGCGATGCCGTGGCGATAGCGCATCAATTCGGCCAGCATTTCGGCGCGGCGCACCACCGGAATCCGCCGCTCGCGCGCGCTCAGCATTTCCGGGTTGTCTTCCTTGACCGCACTGGAGTTAACCACCACATCGGCACCAATAATATTGGCTTCACTGTGCCCAATAAAAATATGCGCACCTTTATTCTGCAAACGCTCGGTCACCTCAGAAGCGCGAATATCGGAACCAGAAATGTCGTAGCCCTGGTTCAGCAGAACCTCAGCAATGCCGCTCATACCCGCGCCGCCAATGCCAATAAAATGGATGCGGCGGATGCGACGCATTTCAGGCACTTCGTAATATCCCACCAGCTTATTCACCGACGGCCTCCACACAATATTGGGCAACCTGATCGGCTGCGCTGGGTAAGGCTTGTTGCCGTGCTTTTTCGGCCATAGTCACCAGTAGTTCCCGATCTGCATTAAATGTTAATAATCTTTCTGCCAGTGCTGCTGCATCGAGCTCCCGCTGAGCAAAGCTCAAAGCGGCCCCAACTTTTACCAAGATGTCCGCGTTGCGGGTTTGGTGATCGTCAATGGCTGTTGGCAGTGGAATAAAAATCGCAGC
Source organism: uncultured Cellvibrionaceae bacterium (assembly GCA_964440135.1). Lineage (GTDB taxonomy): Bacteria > Pseudomonadota > Gammaproteobacteria > Pseudomonadales > Cellvibrionaceae > Cellvibrio. The sequence continues at coordinate 4,296 of CAYTQQ010000027.1, forward strand.
CACACCTGCTGCCATTATTTCTGAAACAGTCAGCGCGCCAGCGCGACAGATAACGATGTCAGCCCACGCATAAGCAGTGGCCATATCGTCAATAAACGCTTCCACTTTTGCGTCATCAATATGCTGCTGTTGATAAGCTGCTTGAGTCGCCGCACAGTGTGCGCTGCCGGTTTGATGCCAAATTTTAGGACGCTCTGCGGGAGCAAGTTTGGCCACGACGCCTGGAACCAATGTGTTAATAGCTTGCGCGCCTAAACTGCCACCCAGCACCAATAAATTTAAGGGTATTTGTTGCGTCATACGTGCGCGATAACGCACCGCAGGCGATGCCAGATTTGCAATTGCAGGGCGAACCGGATTGCCGACCACAACTGCCGCAGGAAATACTGCGGGAAACGCCATTAACACGCGTGTGGCGATACGCGATAACAACCGATTGGTCGTACCGGCCACGGCGTTTTGTTCGTGAATAACCAAAGGTTTGCGCAACATTCTTGCTGCGACGCCACCGGGCCCGGAGGCAAAGCCCCCGAAGCCAATGACCACGTCAGGTTGTTCCCGACGCATAATCGCCAGCGCCTGAAACACCGCCAATGCAATTAAAAACGGCGCTTTGATCAAACCGAGCCAACCCTTGCCGCGCACACCTTCAACGCGCAAAAGATGCAAGGGAATATTGGCCTCAGGGACCAGTTTGTTTTCGATCCCCCGAGCTGTGCCTATCCATGCCAGATGTGCACCGGCATCACGCAAGCGCGCTGCTACCGCCAGCGCCGGAAACACATGACCGCCGGTACCGCCAGCCATAATCATTACCGTTGTTCCAGAGGCGTTAATCATGTTGCCTCCTGCCAGGATGCAGACCGACGGACGCGTCGCGCCGGGCCAAAAGAGGCCCTGGAAAATCCGTGCATCTCCCACTGTGCGCGCATGACAAACGCCATGAGCACACAGTTAATAAGCAAGCTGCTCCCGCCATAACTAATAAAGGGCAACGTCAGCCCTTTAGTCGGCAACAAGCCAGAGGCAACGCCCGCATTAATAAATACCTGGAAGGCAAAAAGAATGGCGATACCAAATGTTGCCAGCGCCGGAAACACGCGACCGATCGCAAGATTGCGGCGGGATAAATCGAGAATGCGCACGATGAGTAAGGCAAAGGCGACCAGCAGGGTGACCGCACCAACCAACCCAAACTCCTCGGCGATAATGGCGAAAATAAAATCGGTATGCGCTTCGGGCAAAAAGAAAAGTTTTTGCAAACTGTTGCCCAACCCTAAACCCAACCATTCACCACGGCCAAAGCCAATCAGTGATTGCGTGAGCTGATACCCGGCATTGAATTGATCGGCCCAGGGATCGAGAAAGGTAATCAAGCGTTGCATACGATAAGGTGAAAACACCGCAACGGCGCCCAAAAAACTAACGCCGATAGCAACCAGTAAACCAAAATGCCAAATTTTTACACCGGCGATAAACATCATCGCAAACACAGTGCCACACAACACCACGGAGCTACCGAAATCCGGCTCTAACAATAACAACAGCGCGAGAAAGCCAACCAGTAGCAAGGGCTTTAAAAAGCCCTGCCAGCCCAGATGAAGTTCTTGATAGCGGCGGGAAAAGAAACTGGCGAAAAAGATAACGGCAGCGAATTTGGCAATTTCTGAAACCTGAATTGAAATCACACCTAAGCTTAACCAGCGTTGGGCTCCGTTTACTTTTTTACCGATACCGGGAATTAAAACGATAATCAGCAATGCGATAGTCAGTACCAGTAAATACCCGCTGTAGCGCTGCCACACACTCATAGGAACGGACACCACGATTAAGGACAGGAACAGCCCAAGCACCATGTAAACTCCGTGGCGCTTGGCAAAATACCAGGCATCGTGATAATTGGCCGAGGCAAAGGCGACAGAAGCAGAGGTAACCATTATTAAACCAATGGTCATCAGCCCGAACCAGAGGCCGAGCAGCGGCCAGTCGATACGGTGCTGAAAATCAGTGCTGGTGGTAGTCATCATGACGCCAGCGCCTCCACCGCATGACAAAATCGCGCACCGCGATCTTCATAGTTCTTAAACATGTCAAAGCTGGCGCACGCGGGGGATAACAGCACAGCATCACCGCTGTGCGCGGTGGCATAAGCTTTGGCAACTGCATCTTGCATGCTGTCCGCCGCAATCACTTGGGTTACCGAACTAAGCGCCTGTTCGATGAGCGAGGCATCGCGACCTATCAACACTGCCGCGCGCACTCGTCCTTTCACAGCGGGGGCCAGTTGCTTAAAGTCCGCGCCCTTACCTTCGCCGCCCGCAATCAAAACCAATTGTGCAGGAGTGCGCTCCAACCCTTGAATCGCCGCGATGGTTGCGCCGACATTGGTGCCTTTGGAGTCATTAAAAAAATCGACGCCTTTTTTAGTTGCGATCCACTCACAGCGATGAGGTAAGCCACGGAACTTTTTAAGTGCCGCCACCATCGCTGACAGAGAAAACCCGGCGGCGTGACCCAAGGCCAGCGCTGCCAGCGCATTATCAATATTATGTTTACCGCGAATCGCTAATTCGCTGACCGCCAGTAAAGGTTCGAACTGCCAGGCCAGCCATTGCTCACCGTGATGCTCAAGCACACCAAAATGATTGAATTCCGCTGCGCCGCCAAAACTGATGGGTTTACTACCTTGGGCGATAGGCGGCTGCGTCAGCGCATCAAGACGATTAAAGACCACTTGTTGCGCACCAAAGTACACACGCAATTTAGCGGCGTGATAGGCCCGCATATCGGCATAGCGATCGAGATGATCAGCGCTCACGTTTAAAATGGTTGCTACTTTTGCGCCCAGGCGGGTAACGGTTTCCAGTTGAAAGCTGGATAACTCCATAACGTAAAGCGCAATCTTGTCATCGAGTAAATCCAGCGCCGGCGTACCCAGGTTGCCACCGACCGCGACGTTAATGCCCGCCGCGCGCGCCATTTCTCCAACCAGCGTCGTTACGGTACTTTTCGCGTTGGAGCCAGTGATTGCGACAATCGGCGCGCGCGCGTAACGCACAAACAATTCAATATCGCCCACCACCGGAATGCCGGCAGCTTTAGCGGCATCAATCGCCGGATCGGTTTGAGCGATCCCGGGGCTGATAATTATTTCATCGGCAAGCAACAGGCTTTCGCTACTTAGCGGGCCCAGCTCAATGGCGACGTCGGGAAATTCGGCCTGCACTTGCGCCAATGCGGGCGGCTGCAGACGCGTATCAAACAAGGCAAAGGGCAAGTTTTCTCGCACGCAGAAGCGAGCCACCGACAGACCGGTAAGTCCGGTGCCGATAATGGCTTTTAAACTGCTTCTGGCGATCACTTGGGTCACAGTGCTATCCAATAATTAACGAAGTTTGAGCGTGGCCAGGCCGATCAGCACCAACACCACGGAGATAATCCAGAAACGCACAATGACGCGCGGCTCCGGCCAACCTTTCAGTTCAAAATGATGATGAATTGGCGCCATGCGAAAAATCCGGCGACCGGTCAGCTTGAATGACGCCACCTGCAAAATGACCGATACCGTTTCCAAGACAAAGATGCCGCCCATAATGAACAACACAATTTCGTGGCGAATGACGACGGCAATAACACCCAAGGCCGCACCCAGAGCAAGCGCGCCAACATCACCCATAAATACCTGCGCGGGATAAGTGTTGAACCATAAAAAACCCAGCCCGGCCCCGATCAATGCACAGCAAAACACCAGCAACTCACCCGCACCTGCGACATAGGCAATTTGCAAATACTGAGCAAACTTCACGTTGCCCGCGAGGTAGGCGATTAATCCCAGCGCTGCAGCCACCATAACCACCGGCATGATCGCCAGGCCATCGAGGCCATCGGTTAAATTGACCGCATTACTCGAACCGACAATCACAAAGTAAGTGAGTACGATGTAAAAAATACCCAGCTCCAAAGCGACGTTTTTAAAGAATGGAATAAATAATTGGGTTTCTACCGGGCTAACGGCGGTCTTAAATAAAAAGGCAGCGGCGAGCAAACCAATCACCGATTGCCATAAATATTTCCACCGTGCGGGCAAACCGCGACTATCGCGTTTAGCAACTTTGCGATAATCATCCACCCAGCCAATTGCACCAAATCCCAGCGTTACCAGCATCACTACCCACACATAGCGATTTGTCAGGTCCGCCCACAGCAAGGTGCTGATAAAAATCGCGGAGAGAATCAACGCACCACCCATCGTTGGTGTGCCAGACTTGCTCAAGTGTGACTGGGGTCCATCGGTACGAACTGCTTGACCAATCCGCATAATATTCAAACGGCGAATCACCCAAGGCCCGAGCAACAGGGAAATACCTAGCGCGGTAAGCACGCCCAAAATTGCACGCAAACTTAAATATTGAAAAACCGCGAAACTGCGCACGTATTCTTGTAAGTATTCGGCGAGCCAATAAAGCATCAGGGTTGTTCTCCGGTGGCGTGAGAGGAAACTTCACAGAGTTCGCGAACAATCACATCCATTTTGGCGCTGCGCGAGCCTTTGATAAGCAAGGTCATCTGCTTTTCGATAAGTGCATTAAGGACTTGCATGAGCTCTGCCTGGGTAGCGAAATGCTGTCCGTTTTCTCCGAACGCTTCGCTGGCGTGACGACTGAGTGAACCCACCGTCAGCAGACGATGAATCTGCTGAGCTTTGGCAAAGCGCCCTATTTCTGCGTGCAATAATTCAGCGTGTTCACCCAGCTCACCCATATCACCCAGCACCAACACTTTTTGACCGGGCTGAGTCGCGAGTACCTGGATTGCCGCGCGGACAGAACCGGGATTGGCGTTGTAACTGTCATCAATCACCAATGCTCCGCCCGGTGTGTGTTGACGACTCAGACGACCGCTGACGGGCACAAATTTTTCAAGGCCTTGCTTGATGTGGGAGAGGCTTGCACCCACGGCAAAGGCGCAGGCGGCTGCGGCCAGTGCATTACGAATGTTGTGTTCACCGGGCGTCGGCAGGTTGATATCGATGGCATCTTGCTGCACAACCAAGGTAAAGCTTGTGCACTCGGCAGTAGCGCTGATATTGCGGGCAAAACAATCGGCGGAAGCGTTGGTCAGCGACACGGTAATCATGGTCTGCTGCTTTATTAGCGCTAACCATTGGGGTGCAAATGCATCGTCAATATTGATAACCGCTGTGCCCTGCGCCGCCAGCCCTAAATAAATTTCTCCTTTGGCCAGCGCAACGTTTTCAAGCGAACCGAATCCGGCAATATGCGCCGGCATGACGTTATTCACGAGCGCCACGTCCGGCTTGGCCAGGGTACACAGATAACCAATTTCACCAATGGAACTTGCGCCCATTTCGATCACCGCAAACGTGTGATCGCGTGCAATTTGCAGCAGCGTCAAAGGCACCCCAATGTGATTATTGAAATTGCCTTGCGTCATGAGCACCGAACCGCACTCGCGCAAAATATCCGCCACCATCGTTTTTACGGTGGTTTTACCACTGCTGCCGGTGATCGCAATCAATGGGTACGCAAACGCATCACGATTCAACCTCGCTATCTGGCCGAGTGCGAGTAAGGTATCCCGCACAACGAGTTGAGGCAGTGACAAGCTCGCATCAAATTCTTCAACCACTAAGCCGCAGGCGCCAGCGTTAGCAGCCGTGTGCAGGAAGTCATGGCCATCAAAGTTCGCACCGCGTAAAGCCACGAACAAATCGCCGGGCTGAAGTTGACGCGAGTCGGTCGCCACGCGGGTAAAGCGGGCATCCCCCTGTTGCAATAATGCGCCCAGGGTGGCGGCGACAGCGGCGAGTGACAGGGGCGCAATCATGATTGCACCTCCGCTATTTTTAATTGCTTTTCCAGGCGCCGCTGAAGCGATAAACGCACCTGTTTTACATCGCTGAAGTCGATGGTTTGGGTGGCAAAAATTTGATAGTCCTCATGGCCTTTGCCAGCGACCAGAACCAGATCACCGGAGCGCGCCTGCTGAATAGCCAGATCAATCGCCTGAGCACGATCGGCAATCACCAAACAGCCATGGGGTTTGTACATACCGCGCAAAATATCCGCGGCAATGGTGGCCGGATCTTCACTGCGTGGATTGTCGTTAGTCACGATGACGTAATCGCTTAAGCGCTCGGCAATGCCGCCCATCAACGGGCGCTTACTTTTATCTCGATCACCACCACAACCGAACAGCGTCCAGATGCGTCCGGGCTGATGAGCACGAAGCGCATTTAACGTAGTTTCAAGGGCGGCGGGCGTGTGCGCGTAGTCAACAACGACCTGGATATCTTGATCGATCTGCGGCTGTTCGAGATAAACACTTTGCATGCGCCCGGGCGCTGCACTCAGCTGGGGAATGGCGTCGAGAATCTGTGCCAAGGGCGTACCTTGGGCACCCGCAGCAGCGATGACTGCCAAGAGATTGCTGAGGTTAAATTCGCCCAGCAAACTGCTGTGCAACAGACCGCTGCCCCACGGAGTGATAACTTCTGCGCGAACACCTGCAAGCGTTAACTGCAAATCGCGTGCATAAATATCAGCGCTGGCGTCACGCACAGAATACGTCAGCGCGGTAACGGCCAACGGCATGCTGGTTAACAAACTTTTGGCCCAGGCGTCATCTGCATTGATTATCGCTAAGCGCAAACCCCGCGCTTTCAGCAGTTGCTGCTTCGCCTCACCGTAAGCCTCAAGGCTGCCGTGATAATCCAGATGATCCTGAGTGAGGTTGGTGAATATGGCGCAATCAAATT
>CAYTQQ010000027.1:11173-29991 GCA_964440135.1 uncultured Cellvibrionaceae bacterium
CCGTGATAATCCAGATGATCCTGAGTGAGGTTGGTGAATATGGCGCAATCAAATTGCACGGCGGTTACGCGCCCTTGCACCAGACTGTGCGACGACACTTCCATCGCCAGAGCGTTAACGCCCTGCCCCTGTAATTGCGCCGCGAGGCGCTGTACGCTGATTGGGTCGGGAGTCGTTAATCCGGTTGCTGGCAGCGCGCTGATTTGTTGTGCCAGCGGTGTCGCGAGCGTGCCATCAAGCGCACCACTCCCCAGTGTTCCCATAACTCCTGCACGCCCGTTGAGCACGGCAAACAATTGCGCCAGCAATAAGCTGCAGGTGGTTTTGCCATTGGTGCCGGTGACACCGATAACACGCATCGCCTGCGTTGGATGCTGATAAAAGCGCGCCGCAATATCACTCACCGTTTGCGCTAACTGCGCTATCGCAATAACCGGCACTTCACCCAGCCATTGGATTTCCTGATGCTTTACGTCCGCCTCTACCAGCACCGCCACCGCACCACCGTCAATCGCATCAGCAACATACTGACGACCATCGGCGCGCGTTCCGGCCAAGGCGATAAAGACATCACCCGCGTTGACCTTGCGACTGTCCAGGGCAAGACCGGCAACCGGAATAGCGGCTACTGGCCCCGATAAAACGTTGGGCAATAAGTGCGCGAGAGTCATTTGGTGTAGTTGGGATTCTGCCGTCATCACGTCACCGGCCTCCCCTGTTTATCCGGTTTCGCCACGACGTTGGCCGGCTTAACGTCTGCCGCCTCTTTCTGGGGCGGAACATGGAGCATACGCAATGCACCTTCGGCCACTTTGGAGAACACGGGTGCGGCCGCAAGCCCACCGGAATATTTTTCCTTTTTCGGCTCGTCAATCACCACCACGGCGACAATCCGTGGATCTTCGGCGGGCGCGATACCGGCAAAGGATGCGATGTAACGATTTTCGTCATAGCCGTTGGGCCCGACCTTGCGCGAGGTTCCGGTTTTGCCACCGACCGAATACGAAACAGCGCGCGCGCGCCTTGCGGTACCTTCGTTAGTCGCCACGCGCTTGAGCATAGCGGCGACTTCTTCGGTTAACTTTTTGTCAACAATCTGCTCGCCCGCTGGCACTTCATCAACGCGCAGCAATGAAACCGGGCGCTTGACGCCGCCACTGGCAATCACGCTGTACGCCTGCGCCAGCTGTAATGCGGAAGTATTTAAGCCGTAGCCGAATGACAGCGTTGCCCGCTGAATCGGGCGCCAGCGTTTATGAGCTGGCAACAAACCCGACGCCTCGCCGGGGAATCCTGTGCCGACCACCTGGCCGATACCGAGGCGGGCATACATCGAGCGGATAATGTCCGGCTCCAACTCCAGCGCGAGCTTGGTCATGCCCACCTGGCTCGATTTGGTGATCACCATGGACAGATCCATAGGGCCGTAATTGCGCGGATCTTTCAGGGTTTTACTGCCCACCTGGATATAACCGGGGCTGGTGTTAATGATGTCGTCCGGCCTAAAGCGGCCAGTCTCCAGCGCCGCCATAACCGCCAATGGTTTTACCGTCGAACCCGGTTCGTAATTGTCAGTGATGGCGCGGTTGCGCAGGCCCGCACCACGCGCGTGGGTGCGGTCATTAGGATTAAACGATGGCTGATTGACCATCGCCAGGACTTCCCCGGTCTGCGCATCCAGGATCACCAAAGAGCCCGCTTTCGCTCCGCTGTCCTCAATGGCATTTTTTAATTCCCGGTGCGCGAGATACTGCAAGCGCAGATCGATACTCAGCGTGAGGCTTTGCCCGGAGCGCGCCGACTTGATGAGCTGGACTTCTTTTACCGTATGCCCGCGCAAATCTTTAAGCACTTGTTTGGCACCGCTTTCCCCGGCCAACCACGCGTCATAAGCCAGCTCCATGCCCTCTTGGCCACGGTCATCAATATCGGTAATACCCACCAGATGGGCAGTCACTTCGCCCGCGGGGTAATAACGGCGGTATTCGGTTTCGACATGTACCCCAGGCACGTTCAGCGACAGGATGTCTTCTGCTGCCTGGGGTGGCAGGTGGCGCCGCAGATACATAAATTCACGGCCCGAAAAACGCGCCAGACGACTTTCCAGCTCACCCTTAGTCCATCCCAAAGCCTGGGCCAGTTCTTCCCAGCGATGAGGCACTTGCAGCAAGGCTTGCGGATTGGCCCAGAGCGAACTGACCGGGGTGCTCACTGCCAGAGGCTCGCCATTGCGATCGGTGATAACGCCGCGATAAGCGGTAATAGACTCGGTACGCAAGGTGCGCGACTGGCCCTGATCCTGCAGAAATTCGTAACCCTTGGCGTTATCGGGCAACACCTGCAGGTTGGCGAGATGCCACACCAAAACCAGAGCTAATACCAATAAAGCACCGGCCACGCTGTAGAAGCGCCAGCGTGCAACTTTTAATGGGGCTGAGCTGGGTTGGTTAGTCATTGCCGCGCACCATAACGATGTGTTCGGTGGTCGCCGGGATCATGTTGAGTCGTTGGGTCGCGATCGCTTCTACCCGGCTGTAGGCAGCCCAAGTACTCTGTTCTAATAGGTACTGACCCCACTCCACCTGCAACTGGGCTGCTTCGCGGCGGAGCATTTCCAATCGATCGACCTGTTTGCGCACGTCGTGAGTAGAGGCCACTACCCCCAGCGCCGACGCCACAACCGCCGCCCACAGCACAGCCGCTACCAGCAACACGCCAGGCGTTACCGGTGCAGTGCGTTGATGACGGGAGGCGCTCATAGGCTATCCATGTTGTCGGGTGTTGAAATCACGCTGCGCGCGGGCGCAACAAGTTATTGGATTTTTTCTGCAGCCCGCATGACGGCACTGCGGGAACGCACATTGGCTGCCACTTCGCTGTCGCTCGCCTTGACTGCTTTACCGCAACTGCGCAACCGGCGGTTCAACTGCTCATCGCGTATCGGCAATCCCAAAGGCAAGGGATCACCCTGTTCCTGCCGACGAATAAAGCGCTTGACCAAACGGTCTTCCAGAGAGTGAAAGCTGATGACCACCAGCCGCCCGCCGGGCGCCAATACCTGCACCGCCTGCTCCAGCACCAACTCCAGATCGCGCAGTTCATTATTAATTTGAATTCGAATCGCCTGAAAAGCGCGGGTCGCCGGGTGCTTACCCTTTTCCCACGCGGGATTCGCTTCTTTAATGACCTCCGCCAGATGGCGGGTACGGGTGAAAGGATTCCGCACACGTTCGTTCACGATGGCGCGCGCCATACGCTTGGCGAAGCGTTCTTCGCCATATTCCCTTAACACCCACGCAAGCTCTTCTTCACCCGCCGAATTCACCCAATCGGCGGCGCTCTGTCCGCGCGATTGATCCATGCGCATATCGAGCGGGCCGTCGGCCTGAAAACTGAAGCCACGCTCGGCTTCATCCAGCTGTGGTGACGACACCCCCAAATCGAGCAGCACGCCTGCGACCTGTCCGGTCATACCCGCCTGGGCAACTTGCGCTGCCAGTCCGGCAAAGGAGTCGTGCACAATGGTGAAACGGCTATCGCCGTCAAAGCGCTGTTGCGCCACCGCCACGGCGGCAAGATCTTTGTCTATCCCCAGCAGTCGCCCCGCCGGCGCCAGACGTTCCAAAATTAACGCGCTGTGGCCACCGCGCCCGAAGGTACCGTCAACATAAAATCCAGCCGTGTCGGTAATCAGTGCGTCGACGGCCTCGTTTAACAGCACCGTAATATGAGCAGAATCAGTCACGCTGCCGGCCTACAGTGAAAGCGAAAGCATTTCAGCGGGAATATCGCCGTCGACCGGATCATTCAATACCGCGGCCCAGCGCTCTTCGCTCCACACTTCGAATTTATTGCCGATCCCGACCAGCATGATTTTCTTATCCATTTCGGCGTAATCACGCAAAGTCGGCGGCACCAGCAAGCGGCCATTACCATCCAGCTCAAATGCGTTGCTGTAGCCGATCATGATTCGCTTCAAACGCTTGGCGCGCGGGTGCAGCTCAGAGAGCGCCTGCAGCTGGGGCAAAAGCGCCAGCCATTCGGGCTCGGGATAAATCAATAAACAGCGGTCTTCACTGCTGGCAGTCATGACCAAACGCCCGCCACAAGACTCCACCAACTCGTCCCTAACGCGAGTCGGGATCGTCATGCGCCCTTTAAGGTCAAGGCTGATTGAATGACTACCTGTGAACACTTTTCACCACTTGTTTATTTGAATTTCCACAAAAAACCACGCTCACCCACTTTTTACCACTGCTGCACACTATAAATTGGAGCAAAGCAAAGTCAAGCAATGAAAACGGCGGAAAAGCTTGAAAAATCAAGGCTAAAGGCGAGATAACTGGATGCCTGAACAGCTGCATCGTTGGGGCGGATTAGATAGAAAAGAAACAACAAGAGGGGATACAAAGAGATAACAACAACACTTAATGTTTTACATTAAGTTGTCGATTATTTTGGATTAAGGACAAGATTTTATAGAAGGGATTTTAATGTTCGGAGTCGGCCTGTAAGCCGGGTTCTGTCGAGGACAGTCATTCATCTGGGATAAATGTCACCATTTACCTCAAGCGACCTACCCGAACCCGATGCGGGTCACACCTATGGGTTCCTATTTGGTCTTGCTCCGAGCGGGGTTTACCATCGCCACAGACTGTTACCAGCTGCGCGGTGCGCTCTTACCGCACCTTTTCACCCTTACCGGCATCCAGATGGATGCTTAGGCGGTTTCCTTTCTGCTGCACTTTCCGTAGGCTCGCGCCTCCCAGGCGTTACCTGGCGCTCTACCCTATGGAGCCCGGACTTTCCTCCCCGCAACACCAATCTGCACTGCTTGAGAACACATCAGTTAATTGCGGAGCGACTGCCGAGCCGACTCCGAGCCGCAACAGTAGCGACCCGTCTGCCAAAGCGCAAGCCGCCTGCCGCGATTTTTGCCGTCGAGAACCGCGCCCTAATGATGAAAATAACGCCAAAATCCGCAAAACCGCACACTATATCCGCGAAATGCGCGGGTTTTAAGGAATTTTCTGCAACATCAGCTATTAATAAACGATCGGTGTTAATCCAAGAACAATAACGAAGGAGAAAAGCGTGATGAGTCAGAAGCTCAACGCGTTTGCCGTGATGATCGTGGGCGCTGCCTTGCACCAAGCAGCCGCCGGTCAGTCACCCGCCCTGGAAGAGGTTTATGTCACCGCGCAAATGCGTGCACAAAACCTGCAGGAAGTACCTATCTCGGTCGGCATCATGGACGGAGAAAAGATTGAACAAAGTGGTATTACCACTATCGAGCGTCTCGCCGATTACATCCCCAGTCTTAACATGACCCAAACGGGGATAGGCACCAACATCGCCATTCGCGGTATTTCCTCCGGCGTAAACCAGGGGTTTGAGCAATCGGCAGCACAGTTTGTCGATGGCATTCATTTTGGCCGTGCGCAATTAGTCCGGGCGCCCCTGGTCGATGTAGAGCGTGTTGAGGTGCTGCGCGGGCCGCAAAGCATCCTGTTTGGCAAAAACAGTACAGCGGGCGCCATCAGTGTGATTACCGCCAAACCCGGCGACACGTTTGAAGGCAAGTTTACGGCACTTTATGAGCCGGAACACGGGGAACAGGATCTTCGCTTGGTAGTGTCCGGCCCCTTGAGCGATAGCTTGAGCGCGCGCGTCGCGCTGCTGGCACGAAAGCTTGATGGTTACTTCACCAACACCACCCTTGATCGGGAAGAGTCGGCGGACAAAGAGCGACTGATCCGCACAACCTTCGTGTGGCAGCCGGAAGACTGGACGCTGACATTGAAGCTTGAGGACGGCTCTTTTGATAGCACCGGGCGCAACATTGAAGTCATTCAACCCGTACAGAACCCGATTCCCGGACGCCCGCTTTTAGCTTACACAGCCATGTTAGGGCTGTTGACCGGGGGCGAATATGCCTTGGATACACACCAGGATTTTCGGCGGCAGTCTAATGGTGACTACAGTTACAACGACACCACCAACACGACATTGACCATCGAAACTACGCTGGCCGATCACACGCTTACCGCGCTCACGGGTTACAACAATTACTCGTATCAAGAACTGTGCGATTGTGATTTTACCGGCGCCTCTGGCTTTAACATTCTCTCCGCTGAAGATTATCGCCAGCTGAGCCAGGAGCTACGTTTCGCCTCTGCCGAAGATCAAACGTTGAGTTATCTCGGCGGTGTTTATTTTCATCGCAGCTCACTGGATTTTGACGATGAAATCAATGTGCCAACCGATAGCTTTATTCCTACTGCATTAATCGCCAGCGTGGGTCCTGCAGGTAATTTATTAAAGGGTGCAACGACGGCCAGGGCATTCTCCCAAGATACCGATATCAGCGCGCTGTTTGCCCAGGTTACCTGGAACTACACAGACCACTCGCGCCTGATTTTGGGCGGACGTTATACGCATGAGAAAAAACAGGCAACACGTCATCAATATCACATTTCACCTGCCGGTGACGTCTTGCCCCTGGGCACTATTGCCGATCCTTACAACCAGATCTGGAGCGCATTTTTAGTCGATCCCCACACCATCTCCGGTAAGCGCAGCGAGTCCAGCTTCGCGCCCCTTGCCGCCTGGCAATACGACCTCAATACCAACGACATGATGTACGCGAGTTTTACAACGGGTTATAAATCCGGCGGCTTTGACGTGCGCGCAAATGCGGCGCCCAATGCGCTAGGCGGTATTTTCAATGGCCCTTCGCCCATTCCAAATATTGAAGGCACCTGGGAATTCGATGAAGAGAAAGTTAAGAACTATGAGCTGGGCGGAAAATTCCTTATCGCGCAAGGCAGCGCCGAAATAAATCTCGCGCTCTTTCGCTCGGAGTTCCGCGATATGCAGACCAGCCAATTTGATGGCAGCCTCACGTTTAATGTAACAAACGCGGGCAAAGCGGTTGTGCAAGGACTGGAAGTGGATGGACGCTGGGCGCTGCGCGACAACCTGACCGTCAAAGGCGGGCTGGCTTACATCGATTTTGAATACACGCACTTCCCCAACGCTCAATGTTATTTCGGCCAGCCGGATAATATCGCGCCGATCGGCGATGGCTCCTGTGATGCTACCGGCAAGCGGCGAGAATTTACGCCCGAGTATCAAGGTAATCTGGGCGCGGATTACACGATTGAATTGAACAATGGTTTGCAGCTGCTGAGCACTCTCGATCTTATTTACAGTGACAAATACACCACCACGCCATCGCTTGATCCACGCATGATTCAGGATGCTTTTATCAAACTCAATGCACGCGTTGCTGTGAAAGGAAAAAATGATCGCTGGGAAATCGCGTTGATTGGAAAAAACCTGACCAATGAGGCAATTGTGACTTACGCAAATGGTCTGCCCATCGCAAGCCTGCTCACCCAAGGTACGGGCAGCGGTTATTACGCATTTTACGAGCGTCCCAGAAGCATAGCGCTCCAAGGTCGGATTAATTTTTAAGGCCAAAATCCTGTTGGTGGGCTATGGATACAAAGGCCGGCACCTGTTTTTTCAGCGGCCGACCTTTGTGTTTTTTTATAAGCAGCGGTCGCGAAAAAATAACGCCAGGTGGCCGCTGTAAATCCGCTTTTAGTTTTCCTTTTTTGGGCTTCTTTTTATGGCTGCTTGCCGGTTATGATTCCTTGCCAGTTTGCTCAAGCGCCCAGGTATAAAGAAAATTTTTCTTCAATCCCGTGATTTTTGCGCCTAACGCAGCGGCTTGTTTCAACGGCAACTCTTCTAACAGCAATGTCATAATACGCACGGTCTCCGCATCCATTTCTGCGTCCGCTTCTTTTTCAGCCCCGCGCACCAACAACACAATTTCACCGCGAGTCTGATTCGCATCTGCGGCGATCCATTGTGCAAGCTCAGCGGCCGCAGCACTCTTGATCGTCTCAAACGTTTTAGTCAGTTCTCTCGCCATTACCAGCTCGCGCTCAGGGCCGAATACCGTGGCCATATCCTGCACTGTTTCCAGGACTCGATGAGGCGCCTCATAGAAAATCAGGGTGCGCGCTTCCTGTTGCAGGGTGCGCAGTACACTTTGGCGAGCCACTTGCTTAGCGGGCAGAAAACCCTCAAAAGAAAAACGATCGGAAGGCAACCCGGCCGCGCTTAATGCCGCGATGGCCGCACAGGCTCCGGGCACAGGTACGACTTGCGTGCCCTGCTGCCGGGCGGCACGCACCAAACGATAACCGGGGTCAGAAATAAGCGGGGTGCCCGCATCGGAGATCAGCGCTACATCATCCCCGTCACGTAAACGTCTGAGGAGCTGCTCCGTGCGCTGCTCATCACTGTGATCGTGATAGGCCACCGCTGGCGTTTTAATATCGAAATGCGCCAGCAATCGTGAACTGTGACGGGTATCCTCTGCCGCAATGACGGCTACTGTTTGTAGAGTTTCTATCGCTCGCGGTACCATATCGGCCAAATTGCCAATCGGCGTGGCGACCACGTAAAGAACACCAGCAGTTGCCGGTAGATTCTGATCAGTTTTGGTGGTCATCTTTGCCTCTCATATTGGTTGTCGGCATCTGGAGAGTAACATCATGCTGAACCGGGTTTTATTGACACAACTATCGATTATCTTGCTCGCGTGTACGCTGGCCAGCTGCGGTTCCACACCGCCCAAAAGCACCAGCGAACGCCGGCCGGCGGCAACAATACCCAGCGGCCCATCCGCACAGCAGTTGCTCGCGCAAGCGCGCACCAGTGCCTCGCCTCTGCGTGAACAGCTGACGCTACAAGCCGCTGCTCGCCTGTTAACCGATGGAGAAGTGAATCACGCGCGCAATTTGTTAACCGCGCTGGATGGCGATGGCCTCAATGACGAACTCTTCCTGACTCACTCTGAACTGACGGCCCGGCTTGCATTGCGCGATGGCTCCTATCTGTTGGCGCACGGCATTCTAACTGCCCCTCGCCTTGAGCAACAGTGGACGCGAATGGAGCCCGCTGCTGAAGCCCGTTTGCGCGAGCTGCGCGCACAAACCTATATCCGTCTGGGCGACGTACCCGCGAGCGTTCAAGAGCGCCTGACCTTGTCCGCCTTGTTGACCGATAACGCTGCCCTCCAGGATAACCAAACCGAGCTGTGGCACAGCTTGACCAGCCTGTCCCAACAAGAGTTGCAGATGCGCAGCAACAATGAAGCGAACCCCGTATTGCAAGGGTGGTACAGCCTTGCGCTGCTACAAAAGAATTCACAGGCGGATCTCGAGCGACAACAAGCACAACTGGAGTCTTGGCGCGCGCAATGGCCAGATCATCCTGCCAACCGCAACCTGCCCGAAGATCTGCAATTGCTGCAAACGCTTATCGCTAATCAGCCGCGCCAGATAGCGCTGCTGCTGCCCCTGCAAGGGCGTATGGCTAAAGCCGGCGAAGCTGTTCGCGATGGTTTTTTTGCGGCGTATTATCAAGCGCTGTATGAATACAATCGGGCGCCCGTCATTCGCCAGTACGACACCAGCGACGATGTGATTCAGGCCTACGAACAGGCCGTCGCCGAGGGCGCCGACTTGGTGATTGGGCCGCTCGACAAGGAAAAAGTCACCGAGCTTAGTTTGCTACCCGCTTTGCCCGTGCCGCTGCTGACCCTCAACTATGTGGATGCGACCTTGCCCGGTGAACAACAACACATTGTTCAATTCGGCCTTGCGGTAGAAGATGAGGCCCGCCAAGTGGCGCGTCAGGCCTATCTCGAAGGTCATCGTTATGCGCTGGCCATTGTGCCCTCACAGGAATGGAGCGAGCGCAGTGCACGTGCGTTCAAAGAAGAGTGGGAAGCCCTGGGCGGCGTGCTGGTTAATACCAGTCAGTTTGTCGGCAGCGGTGATTACTCCAGCGTGATAAAAAATGCCATGCTGGTCGAGCAAAGCGATGTTCGCGCTCAAGAGTTGCAGCAACTGTTCGGTACCCGCGTGCATCACCAGACGCGGCGACGCCAGGATGTAGATATGATTTTCCTCATTGCAGACCCGGTGCAAGCGCGACAAATAAAGCCCATGCTCGCCTTCCATTACGCCGGCTCACTACCGGTGTATGCCACCAGCCAGGTGTACTCCGGCGTGCGTGACGAAAAAGCTGATCGCGATCTCAATGGCGTGCGCTTTAACGCAGCCCCGTGGTTATTTGATAACACCAGCCGTGAGAAACAGGCGATCAACCAACACGCGCAATCGTCAGCGGTGTATAGCCGATTGCACGCTTTGGGCGTGGACGCCTATCGGCTGTACCCGCGCTTGCAGCAGCTGGCTCAAGTTCCGGATATGCGCCTATACGGCGCGACCGGTGCACTGAGGCTCCTGCCCAACGGGCGCATCGAGCGCGAACAGATCTGGGCCAGATTTCGCAACGGTGTGGCGCAGCCATTGCCCATGGTCGCCACCCAGCTACCGAACGAGTAAACACACTATGATCCACGGAAGGAAATCACTGACCGGTTCGCAAGGAGCATCGGCAGAAGCACAGGCAGAGCAGTTTTTGACGCAGCAGGGTTTACGTATACGCGCCCGCAATTACCGCTGCCGGCTCGGGGAAATTGATCTCATCATGCAGGATGGAACCACGCTGGTGTTTGTAGAGGTACGCTTGCGCACCAATACTCGTTTCTGTTCAGCCGCGGAAAGTGTTGACAGCCGCAAACAGCGGAAATTATTGCGCGCAGCGCAGTTTTATCTGCAGCAGCATCGGTTAACCGAAAGCACTCCGTGCCGCTTTGATGTTGTGGCCTTCAGCGGGTCTAACGCGCCACCCGAATGGATTCAAAACGCGTTCGCAGGTTAAAAAAATTAAACGAATGAAGGCCACAGGCCATGAATTCTCAATCAAGCTGATTCAGTCATGAAATGGGCAGTATTATGGATCAACGGGTCATCACTCTTTTTCACGAAAGCATTGAAGCAAAAATGCAAACGGGCGAGAGCCTCGCACCCAATATCGTTAGCGCCAGTCAGGTTATTGTTAATGCCCTGTTAAACGATCACAAAGTCATGACCTGCGGCAATGGCATCAGCGCCGCACAAGCCAGTATCTTTACCGCCTGTCTTATCAACCGCTTCGAACAAGAGCGACCAAGCTTGCCAGCGATGACGCTAGGCTGGGATATCACTACCCAGACCGCCATCGCGAGCGACTACAGCGTTAACGATATCTACGCGAAACAAATTCGTTCTTTGGGGCGCGCCGGGGATGTACTGTTGATCCTCACCAGCAGCGGTAATCCCAGCAATTTACTGCAAGCGATCAGCGCAGCCCACGATAAAGAGATCAGCATTATCGCGCTGACCGGACAGGATGGTGGCGACACCGCAGCTTTGCTCGATGCCCACGATATTGAGTTGCGTGTGCCGCTTACCGCCCGGCACCGTATTCATGAAGTACATTTGCTTACGCTGTTCTGTCTATGCGACTTAATTGACCAACAGTTATTTGGAGGTTTTTAACGTGTCCAAAAAACTTTTCTTTATTTTGCTCTTGGGCAGCACACTCTTGACCAGTGGGTGCACGCGCATCATTGAAGCGACAACCAGCGAGCCCATTTATGTCAACCCGGGCAAACGCACGCTGGGCGCCAAGATCGACGATTCCAATATTGAAACTATCGCGGCTGTTAACTTGGCAAAGGCCCACCCCCAGATCGCCGACGGCAACGTCCATGTGAACAGTTATAACGCAGTGGTGTTATTAACCGGTCAGGTTGCTAGTGAACGAGCGCGTCAGCTCGCTGGAGAAACGGTTAACAAAATTAATACCGTGCGCCAGGTGCATAATGAAATTCAGGCACGCCCACCGCTGCCGATGTCCGAACGAGCTTATGACACTTGGCTAACCACTAAAGTAAAAAGCCAACTCCTGGTGCTTGGCGATATTGAAGGTCGCCGGGTAAAGGTCGTCACTGAAGCTAAAACGGTATTTTTAATGGGACTGGTATCCCGCCGAGAAGCCGACCGGATAACCGATGTCGTGCGTACGACAGGCGGCGTTGGCAAGGTAGTAAAGGTATTTGAATATATTGATTAGGGCCATTGCCCACAGCCACGTGCAACAATCAGGAAGATAACCAAAACCCACCCGTAGAGTGAGGGATTTTTTTAACATTAAGCTACGACCAGGGTATAGATGCTATTTGCCTGATTTTCCCTTAACGTAGCGTGACCACGTGCTATCTTTAACCAACCGATAACAGAAAAGGATAACGACCCATGCTTTCTACCATCATCTTTCTTGTCATTATTGCTGGCCTTATCTTCTATGTGATTGGCATTTACAACCAGCTGGTAACGTTAAAAAATCGTTACCAGAATGCGTTCTCGCAAATTGAAGTACAACTCAAACGCCGTTACGACCTGATTCCTAATCTGGTGGAAACCGCCAAGGCTTATCTCAAGCATGAACGCGAAACCCTTGAGGCCGTTATTAATGCGCGCAACCAAGCGGTTTCAGGCCTGAAGGCTGCTGCTGCCGATCCAGGTAATGCCGCCGCACTGGGCCAGCTCGCCGGCGCTGAAAATATGCTGGCAGGTGCACTGGGTCGCCTCAATGTGGTGATGGAAGCTTACCCCGACCTCAAGGCGTCACAAAACATGATGCAGGTATCTGAAGAACTAACGTCAACCGAAAATAAGGTCGCTTTCTCCCGGCAGGCGTTTAACGATGCGGTCACCGCTTATAACACCTATAAACAAAGTTTCCCGCCGGTGTTAGTGGCCCGCTCTTTTGGTCATGCCGCCGATGCAACTCTGCTGGAATTTGAAGACAGCGCAGCGATACAGGCAGCACCCAAAGTCGCCTTTTAAAATAAATGTCATTCGCAGCTTGTTGCAATTGTTCCGGGTCTTCATCGGATTGAACGTTGCTGCTGCCATTCGCAGCAGCTTCGATCCTCGCGTCGGTACTTTTTATGAATTTTTTTGAGCAACAGGATATTGCCCGTCGCAACACCAAAAGACTGGTGATTTTATTATTGCTGGCCGTGCTATCCCTGATCGCAATAACTGTCCTGCTGGTTGCTGGGACGATGACTTTTATGTTCGGATATTCCGGCACTTACACAGAAGCCCCGCCGCAAACCCTGGGGGCTAACCTATTTGCTGTTATCAGCTGGGAAATGCTCGCCTGGATCAGCTTTATTGTCGGGACAGTGGTAGCCCTGGGTGGCGCTTTTAAACAACTGCAATTACGCAGCGGCGGTCGCGCCGTGGCAGAAGCTATGAATGGCCGCCTGATCAACCTGCACACGGAAGATGCCGACGAGAAAAAAATTCTCAATGTCGTCGAGGAAATTGCCATTGCCTCGGGCACTCCCGTACCACCGGTTTATATCATTGAAGACGCTGCAATTAACGCGTTCGCGGCAGGCCACACCCCGCAGGATGCCGTGATCGGTATTACCCGCGGCTGCATCCATCTATTAACACGTGATGAGCTGCAAGGCGTAATCGCGCACGAATTCAGTCATATCTTTCACGGCGATATGCGCCTTAACATCCGCTTGGTTGCGTTACTCCATGGCATCCTGCTGTTAGGACTGATCGGCAGCTTTTTGATTCGCAGCACCCATCATCGCAGCGTGATGCGCTCCAGCCGAGATAAATCACCTGCCGCACTGCTGATGATGGGATTAGGCTTAGTGGTGATCGGTTACGCCGGTACCTTTTTCGGCAATATCATCAAAGCGGCGGTCAGTCGCCAGCGCGAGTTTTTAGCCGACGCGTCAGCGGTACAATTTACCCGCAACCCGGATGGTATTGCGGGGGCGTTAAAGAAAATCGGCAGCCATGGCTCGCGCCTGGAAGCCGAACATACCGCTGAATACAGCCACATGTTGTTCAGTCAAGGAGTCAGCACTGCGTTCAGTGCGCTGATGGCAACACATCCACCCCTCGAGCAACGTATTAAACGCATCGAGCCGCGCTGGGATGGCACCTATCCGCCACTTACCCGCTCTGACTCTTCTGCCTCTCCTTCCGACAACACCAATCAATTCCATCAGTCACGGCAGGGTGCCGCCATCGTTGCAGCCGCGGTCGCGCAGGCGTCGATGCTGGATGCGTCCATCGACGCGATTGGTCAGCCCTCGGCTAATCATCTGGCCTATGCACAACAGAAACTGCAGGCTATAGGCCCCGAACTGCAGGCGGCAGCGCATGACCCTTTTTCGGCACGCGCATTAATTTTTGGCTTGCTGCTTGACTCAAATGACGGTCGCCGAGCGGAACAGTGGCAACACGTCGAGCCTTTATTTACCGCCAAAGAATTGCTCGACCTGCGAGCTTTAGCAGAAGAAGCTGCCCGCCTGGATTCCAGCTTACGCCTCCCGCTCACCGAGCTGGCCTTACCCGCATTGAAAGAACTGACCGAAGATCAATACCGGGTATTCAAGGAAGGCATGAAGCTGTTAATTCAAGCCGATAAGCGCATCTCGATTTTGGAGTGGGCACTGCAGCGTATTGTGCTGCACCACTTGGAGCCTGCGACCAAAGTATCGGGGCGTGTTTATGATCTGCGCGAGTGCCGGGAAGAGTGCCAAATCTTATTGTCCATTCTGGCTTACACCGGAGCGCAAACTAACGACGATGCAACAGCAGCGTTTGCCGCCGCCACTCAGGAGCTGCGTTTCTTGCTGCCGCTACTCGAAAAAGCGCACTGCAAAATGGAGCGTCTTGACCAAGCGCTAACGCGACTCAACAATCTGAAGCCACTGCAAAAACCGTTGTTATTAAAAGCCATGGCCAATGCCATCACCCACGATGGGCAAATAACCGTGGCGGAAGCAGAACTCTTTCGCGCCATTGCCGACGGGCTTGACTGTCCGGTGCCGCCACTGATTCCCGAGGCCCATTAATTTTCGTTCACTCCGGAGCTGGCGCGGCTGTAATTCACCGTCGACAAGTGGTTATAATGCCGCCGGCCAAGTCACATGACATCTCCCCAACCAAATCATCATTGAGGTAAACCATCTTGCAACTGGATCAAGCTACCCCGGAACAATTGCGCCAGTGGGAAAGCCAATTGGCAGCTGAGTATCAAACGATACTTGCGCAAAAATTAAATCTGGATTTAACGCGTGGCAAACCTTCAGCCGAACAGCTCGCGCTCTCCGATGCCCTTGATGGCCTCCTTGCAGGCAACTACATCGCCGCTGATGGTACTGATACCCGTAACTATGGCGGCCTTGATGGTTTGCCCGAAGCAAAAGCATTAGGCGCAATGATTTTAGGTGTGGATGCGACCAGTGTGCTCGTCGGCGGCAACAGCAGCTTGACGCTCATGTTTCAAGTGATGCTCACCGCCCATCTGTTTGGTTTAAAAGATGCTGCCAGTGCCTGGAAAAATGAAGGCACGGTAAAATTTATTTGTCCGGTGCCTGGTTACGATCGGCATTATACGGTGTGCGAACAACTCGGTATCGAAATGGTAAACGTGCCCATGACGGCCACAGGCCCTGATATGGATGCCGTAGAAGCGCTGGTTAAAAGTGACTCGACCATTAAAGGTATGTGGTGTGTACCCAAATATTCCAATCCGACGGGTGTTGTCTACAGTGACGAAACCGTTGAACGCATCGCCAAACTGGGCCAGATTGCCAGCGCTAATTTCCGTGTTTTCTGGGACAACGCTTACAGCGTTCATGATCTCATTGATAATCCGCCGCAACTGGCGAATATCGGTGAAGCAACCCGCCGACATCAAACTGAAGACTCCGTAATTCAGTTTGCATCCACTTCAAAAATTACCCACGCGGGTTCCGGCGTCGCCTTTGTTGCTGCAAGTCCAGCCAATCTCGCGGGATTTAAGAAATTCCTGAATACCTGCACGATTGGTCCAGACAAGGTCAACCAAATCCGTCACTCACGATTTTTACCTGACGCGGCGAGCCTTCAGGCGCATATGAAGAAGCACGCCACGCTGTTGAATCCGCGCTTTGAAGCGGTGTTAAGCGCCCTCTCGGAAGCTTTTGACAATACAGATCTGGGCGCATGGGAAAAACCTGTCGGCGGCTATTTTGTTTCTTTCGATACGCGCGAAAACTGTGCCAGAGAAACTGTGCGCCTAGCAGCAGAGGCAGGCGTTAAGTTAACACCTGCGGGCGCCACCTATCCCTACGGTAAAGATCCGGAAGACAGAAATATCCGTATCGCGCCCTCAGTACCGACTGTGCCCGAAGTAGTTGCCG
Organism: uncultured Cellvibrionaceae bacterium; assembly: GCA_964440135.1. Lineage (GTDB taxonomy): Bacteria > Pseudomonadota > Gammaproteobacteria > Pseudomonadales > Cellvibrionaceae > Cellvibrio. Next base: position 27,378 of record CAYTQQ010000027.1, read on the forward strand.
CCATGAAGGTCTTTGTTACCTGCGTGAAACTGGCCTCGGTAAAAGCTCAGCTGGCTCGGATTGGATAAGCCGGCGCCGCTTTAATTTGCCTGGAAGCACACCTATTTGAGCCGTTATCTCCTTTGGAATAACGGCTCTTTTCTTACCTCTACTCTCTCCGTTCTTATGGCGCTATGCCACCTTGGAGCGCCCCCTGAATCGCCCCGGCTCACCGACTTCTTTCTGCCAATCCCCTTGATGCCCACCCTCTTTGTTTCCTACTGTTGCGATGAAACGTCCTGGAGCGAACCAAAGGGAAGACTAAGCCCAAACGACAGGCAATAAAAAAGCCGCCGTAACTTGCGCTACGGCGGCTTAATCAATCGAGGAGTCTTTTGTTAGTCGTTCAGAGGAACTAACACGACACTTGGCGCCTTCGCTTCATGCGCAGCATCCTGTACAGCAACGTAAGTCCCTGCATTAGCCTTACGATCCGCCTGAATAATTACCGATGCCTTAGGTAACTCAGCACGCAAGCGTTCGATATTGGAGCGAACTTGCCGCTCATCGACACGACGCTCACCAGACTCATCTCTGAACCATATCTGGTTATCGGCAGAAATGCGGACCAAAATGTTCTGGGGCGCATCATCTGCTGGTGGGTTTGGGTTTGGTGGTGGCAGATTTACATCCAAACCAACTTCTTTAACAAAAGATGCTGTAACGATAAAGAAGATCAGCATGATGAACACAACGTCCAGCATCGGCGTCAAATCGATATCATTAGCTTCCTCAGCGGCACCGCGGCCTTTCTTTCTACGACTCACCGTACATACTCCTCTTGTTATCTGAACGGTTATCTTGTAACACGTGGCAGGAATCACAAAACGCGCATCTTACCAGCTTTCCTGGGCTGTTGACTAATCCTTTGTAACCTCTTTACAGACCCTTTCAAACAGTATTCGGACATCATACCCTTCCTCACCCCGAGCAGCCTACAGCCGGCCTCACTCCTCGCCCGCACGGACCTTGTCACCCCTTGCGGTTGCCTAATAGCTCCTCTCAGCCACCATGCCAACAGCCACTTCAGCCGCCGTGTTGCTCAGGATAAATCCAGGAAGCTCTTCAGGCCCATACCGCAGATACTATGCACAGAAGTGCTATGCGCACCTGCCCGTCGGTCTTAGATTCATCGGTGAGTCCTGATCCGGCAAGAAAGTTGGTGTCGCCTTGTGTTGCTACAGATGAAGTATTTTGCTTTTCAGATGAACGCTTATCCAAACATTAGCAACACTTACCTCAAACCTTAGCAACGTTTGCCTCAATCATTAGCGTTGAGGTCACTCGCTGCTGAGTTGGCAAGCATGAGCGCAAGTAAATTATTTCCCGTTAGAAGCAGGTCACCATAGTGACGGGATAAGACATTGTCACACGCGATAGCTCAACTGCATCTTCAACACTCCTTGTCTTTCATCTAGCCCCTAACGACCCGCTTCTCCTTCGCAGTTTCTATTCGCTAAAGATCAACCAACCAGGTCATCCTGGCAATTATATTTATCTCACTGATCACCGTTACGCACTTGCAGGAACTTCAACTATCCTTAGCAGGAGTGTTCAAATATCTGCGCCTACTCAAAGTAAGGCGCAGGATTGTTTTACTCTGCTTATCAGCACATTAACCTTTCCACCTCGGAGCACCGCAGACAAGCCAAGATTGCCAGCTAGCAAAAAAATTTTCACACAGAACCTTAACAGCGGCATTTTTTGTCAAAAACTTCCAAAAAGTTGGATTTTTTCTCGCAAATCGGTGCAAAAAACTTGAATTTTTCTCACAAAGTTTTAACTTATACACGTTGTAAGTTTTAATCCACTAAATCGCCTTTTCGAAAACAATAAAGGAATCACACCATGGCTGCACGTAAATCAAAAGCGGTTGATGCTGTTGCGAATCTAGAACAGCAGTTAGCCCAATTGAAAACCCAGCTGGCTAAAGCGCGTGTCGCTCAAGCTGCTGATGCCCAAAAAGTGGTTGCTGCAAGAACGAAAGATGCAACCAAAGCAGCAAGCGCTTTGAAATCAGCTAAAAGCAAACTGGCCGCAGCAGCAAAGAAAAAAACTCCGGCCGCCGCCAAGCAAACAGCAACTGCTAAAGGTGCCGTTGACAAAGCCAAGAAAGCAGCCGATGCAGCCAAGCTGGTATTAGCTACAGCCAAAAAAGAGTTAGCCGCTATCAAAGCCGCAAACAAATTAGCTGCAGCGCATGATAAAGCCGTAGCAAAAGCGGAAGCAGCCGTAGCCAAGCGCATTAAGACAGCTGCCAAGAAAGAAGCTGCCCGCGTCAAAGCAGCTGAAAAGAAAGCCGCCGCTCGCGCTAAGGTAGCTGCCAAAAAAGCCGCCGTCCGCTCCAAACTGGCCGCCAAGAAAGCAGCAGCTCGCGCCAAAGCAGCTGAAAAGAAAGCGTCTGTGAAAGCTAAAGCAGCCGCCAAGAAAGCTGCAACAAAGAAAAAGGCAGCTGAGAAAAAAGCCGCTGCGAAAGCTAAAGCAGCCGCCAAAAAATCTTCAGCCAAGGCTAAAAAGCCTGCTGCTAAAAAAACCCCTGCCAAAGCAGCAACGAAAAAAGCCGTAGCTAAAAAGC
>CAYTQQ010000028.1:0-26196 GCA_964440135.1 uncultured Cellvibrionaceae bacterium
TTTGCGCCAAGGCTTCGTCCAACTCATCTGCGGACAGGGTGAAAGGTTTGGTCAGGCGGTAAACGCGCAGATTTTTAAACCACATGGTCACTCCGGGAAGGGTAAAAAGCAGCGCGGCATTAAGCCCCGATTGGCAAGGTGAGTCAAGGAAGCTGATGGAATTGCGTTGTGACAGGATTGCTGCACAGCGGCGGTCGCTGTCAGCGCCGCTAGGTATAGCCACACGAATTTCTGGATGTTTCAAGGACGAATTTCTCGTGGGTTCGATGCTGCACCAGTGCTCGCCTTTGGACCGTTAGGCCTTTTCTATGCGAGTGCCTTGATTTCTTCAGCCTTTGTCAAAATTGCGCGAATTCATACGGGGCGGTTGGGGAGAATAGCCTCTTATCGTTCTTTATAAGCACCAACTATCAAGTCGCTCATCTTTATGTTTTCTCTTCGCAAAAAGATGAGCCTTCGTTGGCCAAAATCTTATTGCTATAAATAGACAAGGGTAAGAATTAACCCACTGGGAAATTCTACGAAATCGCTTATAAAACGCTACACCAATAAGGTTCAGATGATTCTAATGAAAGAGGAGCACTGGGTATTTACTGACCCAGAAAATTATGGGCGAGATGAAAACCTTTTGTAATTAAAGGGATTTTTTTGTGGCACGTCCGTTGCAACTAAAGATAAATCAATGCAAATGGAGAGAGAAAGTGGCGTCTTTTCGAGCGGTCCCCGCAATTCTGGAAGAGCTAAAAAATTTCCTTCAGTTACGGGCTAAATCGGATCTCGCTAACTACATCAACGCCCCCGTCATCGCCATTTTGGGAACGAAAGAATTGGACTCCGAACCAAGTGGCAATCATCTGGGAATTTATTTGCACCGCATTTCGGTAGATCCGTTTGGCAGAAACCGATATTTGAATTCCACTGATATCGGGAAGCCCATGCAACCGGAGCTACCGATCAATCTTCACTTTCTATTGGTCGCCTGGACCGATACGGGTGAAAACGAAAGTGCATTGATCAGCTGGGGATTACAGCACATAGGTCAATCAATGGAGTTGAATATTTCGCATATCGGCGGAGCAGACGAGTTCTGGCGAGATCATGAAAGTGTGCAAATCATCCCGGAAGAAATGAGCACGGAAGATTTACTGAGAATTTGGGACGGGTTACCGAGAAGTTACAAATTGTCGGTACCTTTTTTAGTAAAAACCGTACGCCTACTTCCTGTGCCGGAGCGCGTTAATGGACCATTGATACAGACGGTTGTAACACCCATGAGCGGAATAAAAACCATGACGAAGGAAAAATAAGACTCAATATTTACATCTTACGGATATTTCTATGTTTAATTTAAAAGTGCTTGAAATCCCTCTGCGGCATGGCAGCGACTACGTTTGCTGCTATGACGCAACTGGATATTCAGCACAGGATCATCGGCCAGTGGTCCGCAATGGATGGCAATTGATACTGCATCAGGCGCCGCGCGATCTGCGCATGTTGAGCGTAGGGCATAAGCTAAAATTGTTTCGTAATACACCGGATACCCTGCCGGCAATAACCACTTATGATAAAACCGATTATACCCGGTCTGTAGTCGAGACCTATACTTTGGCAGGGTCGATTGAATCAACAAATCGTCATTTTAATCCGCGACGCTTTGTGATTAATGCTGGGCAGGGTGACGGCCACTGGTTGGCACTTTACCGTTCGCCATTAGGCACAGTGATTCCATCCGCTGGCGCCTTAATGGGTACGCTAATGATCGATGAGGGAAATGATCAACCTGTAAAACCCGCCGCCTGGGCATTAGTGTCTGCGGTGGTTACACCCACTGTGGGAGATGCCATGCAATTTACAGCTCAGGCTGACGCACATGGCGATTTCATCTTACCGTTGAACCGTATTCCCCCTTTGACGGCGGACGCACCTTCGTCAACCTATTCAGTTGTTTATACCGCAAAAATTGCCTCGCAAAACAATGAAACTTTGGATAATGCATCCGGAACAAATCCGGAACAGATGATTGAGGCTGATATTGAGAGTTTCAACAACGCTGGCGATTTTCTGCCTACTATCGAATTTAATGTGATACCAGGCATAACAATGCAAATCAAGAGTAAAAATAAACCGTTTATTGTGCTTAGACAACGCTGATATTTAATGGTCATCTTATAAACGTATTGGGGTGACGTTGAACTGAAAAACGCCTTTACGGCCCCTTTAACCACTGCAAAAGGATATGGTCATGCCGGAATATCTCGCCCCTGGAGTATTTATCGAAGAAGTCAGTTTCCGTTCAAAATCTATCGAAGGTGTGGGCACCAGTGTGGCCGCCATCGCAGGGCCGACCCGTTACGGCCCTGTCCGCAGCACACCGGAGGTCATCACGAGCTACAACGAATATGAACGAATTTACGGCGACCCCGTCTCCCTGAAATTCGGCGATAAAACTCATCTCAATTACACGGCCTTGGCTGCACGCGCGTTCTTTGAGAACGGTGGCAAGCAATTATTTGTCGCACGCGTCATAAACGGCGGTAACGATACTGATGCCAGTGGCGATGGTAGTACAGCGGGAACCGCCGGCAAGACGAAAGATGGTTTAACTATTGCGGCCCGCTTTCCAGGTTCCGGGGGAAATTTTGATGTGGAAGTCCTGTGGGAAGACACGCAGAGTTTACTCAAAACCCGCAGCTATTCCATGGCAGATAACATTCCTGTTGGTGCTTTAGGGTTGCTATCTCTGTCGGGTATCGACAGAGATCAGTTCAATGAAGAGCCGACCCACCCAGAAGAAAACTTTCCGCTATTGTCGCTACAAGTTGTGGCAACCAAGACGGAGGACGGTTTTGAATTCCTCGCGGCTTCAATGGCCCAAGTCAGAAACGCACCTCCCGCGAACGGTTCTGCCGAAGTTGGTGTTGCTGCTTTAGGCGTGGGTGTCAGTAATGAAACATTTGACCAATTGTCGTCAAGCTTTCGCCATGCTTCCGTTTCTCCGCCACCGAGTGGTCCACTGGTTGGTGAGACACCCGTTGAATTACGGCTCAATGCGGAGCTGTCAGATAAGGATAAAACCGCGCTTGAGCTAGATGATCGTTTGATATATCGCGGGACGATCAACGAGGCGGGCGACACACTCACGCTTGATCCAAAGCCGCAGGAAGAGGCGGAGCCAGTATCTCCAATAACCTTGAAGCTGGGAAATCTGGCCCTTTTTCCCAATGAAGTTAAAGGTATTTACATACAACGTGATTTTTCCCTGGATATAATTCGTCGCAAGATCGGCGTTGACGATGAAGGCAAGCCAGGTAAAGGTGAAGTGGTTTATCGCGCGGCTGGTTTATCACTGGATAAAGACAAAAAGAATTTTGTCACCAAAGTGTTGCGCCAGAATCCTGAAAAAAAACTGGATGGTTTAACCCAACCCATCGCTATCATCGCAGACGGTAGCATCGAACAATTACACACTGCACTTTACGAGCTTTTCGAACCTGCTTTATTAAATCCAAAGGAAGATTCCTTCGACGACCCTCGTTACATAATTGCGCTGGAGGGTGGCACCGACGGCAATTTACCAATTGCAATTGATTACGCCGGCGAAACGGATGAGCAACAGGGTTCCACTGGCTTGGCCGTACTGGAAGAAATTGACGATATTTCTATCGTGATGACACCGGCTGCTGCGAGTGATCCTGATAATCATCAGGCGGTGGTAGCGGAATTGCTCAAACATTGTGTGAAGATGCGCTATAGAATCGGGCTGGTCGACAGTCGTGAAAATATGAGCCTTTCTGAAGTTCGCGCCTTCCGCGATAACTTTGATGACTCTCGCCTTGCACTCTACACGCCTTGGGTTGTTACGTCAGATCCCACTGGCCAATCACAGACCATTAACCTGCCGCCATCCGGCTTTATGGCCGGCATCTATGCACGTACTGATGTTGACTTCGGAGTGCACAAGGCGCCGGCCAATACACTGGTTCTGGGTGCGCTTCGATTTGGAAAGGACATCAATAAATTTCAACAGGAATTACTCAATCCCAACGGTATTAATTGCCTGCGTTCGTTTTCTGGTCGCGGCCATCGTGTTTGGGGGGGGCGCACATTATCCAGCGATCCCGAATGGAAATATGTGAATGTGCGACGCTATTTCCTGTATCTCGAGCGCTCTATTGATAAGGGCACACAGTGGGCCGTTTTTGAACCTAACGGTGAAAAACTCTGGGCCAATGTGGCAACCACAGTGGAAAGCTTCTTATTTAATGAATGGAAAAGCGGCCATCTACTTGGGAGTAAACCGGGGTCTGCTTACTTTGTGCGGTGCGATCGTAGCACCATGACGCAAAACGATATTGATAACGGCAGGCTGATCTGCGAAGTAGGCGTAGCGCCCTTGCGCCCCGCTGAATTTGTCGTTTTCCGGGTCGGCCAGAAAACGGCTGATGCTTAATTTTTTTCAGCTAATAGAACGGAACTGATTATGCCTATTTCAAGAGACACACCTTATTCAGCGTTTAATTTTTTGGTGAATACCGGTTTTGGTGGCGAAGAAGAAGTCATTGGCGGATTCTCTGAAGTCTCAGGATTAAATACAGAAGTCACCGTGGCGGAATACCGGGCGGGCAATGCCAAAGTGAACTACGTTAGCAAAATATTGGGAATCCACAAAAGTGGTGATGTGACACTTAAGCGTGGGGTAATAGGTGCGGAAAATATTTGGGAATGGTTGAATCAAGCGAGGGACGGAGAAGTCACTGCCAAACGTGATGGTATTACCATTAAGTTGCTTAGTGAAAACCGCCAGCAAACGGTGGTGACCTGGACACTACAAGGCGTTACCCCAATTAAATGGACCGGACCTACCTTGACGGCCAAGGGCGGTGGCGATGTCGCCATGGAAGAGCTGGTGCTGTCGGTTGAAATGATTGAAGAATCCTGATGAATCATTTCAGGATTAGCATTGTTCGATAAACATAAACTATGCACAGTATTGCTGTGAAAATGGACAGGGAATGAGTGCAATGAACTTTGATGGCAAGCGCATATACCTCGATCCGGAACCAGTGGTTGATCGTAAGGCCGCCTTTGAGGTAGTGATGATCGGGCACTGCCCTGGTGTGGCGAATAAAAACGTTCTCTTTAGCCATCAATCCATGGCCAGAGAAATGGCCGAAATGGGCTATGGCGAGCAATTGGATGCGCTGAAAAAAAATAAGAATACCCATGACCCTTTATACAACCTGCCAATTCCGATCTATTCTCTGGGGGAATTCCTGCAACTATTTACGCAAGGAAATACCATCACAATGTACCGCAGTCAGCTTGCCGGCAATCAATTATGGTTGCCGATCGCGGTGGAAGATTTTTTCCGTTATAGCGGCAGTCATGTGTTTAAAAAACTATGGATTATTAACGTTGATCAGGCGCTCACGCAGCACGCCTTCCTGCCCGATGAACAGAACGCCACGATGGATCTTCGTGTAGACAATGCTTTTATTCGCGCGCTGGCCTTGCCACAAGTTGGTTTGTTGGTCATGCCGGATCTGGAACGTTTGCAAATACCGGCACATATAGAAGATGTGCCGCGCTTGCGCATTGCCAACCCGGCGCCACAATTTTTGCCTTGCAGTACGAGCCTCGACGATGGTGTGCGCGAACGACGAAACAGCGAAGAAATTCAGCAGCTTCCGGCGCCGCGAAATTTTGGTGAATTATTGCGACGAATGCTCGCTTCAATTTCGCGCTTCCGGCCAGACCTGCGGTTGTTGATCAGCTTGCCGCTGGATCGTGAATTGCTCGGCGAATTACCCCAGGAATCGCGCACTGCATTGGCGGAGATAAAAAAATTACAGCAAAGCCAGTTTGCCGAATCACTTCACCGAGTACAGATTATTTATCCCTACGTGCGCGATCACCGCTATCGATTGATGACCGCATCGGGATTACTAGCCGGAAAGGTGGCAGAAACTGTGGCTAGCAAAGGTGCCTGGCGCTCTGTGGCCGGAACACCTTTGGCCGGCAACTACGAGCCTTTTCCGCGTTTGTCGCAACAACACATGGAAGTGTTACGTAACCAAAAGTCTATCGGCGTGTTGCGGTCGCGCTTACATAAAACGGAGCTGGATGATGAGCGCCTTCCCGGCGGCATATTTGGCGATCAAACCGAGCAGGCGCGCAGCGGCGAAGTCTCGCGGTTTCTGGGGTGGCTCTACCGCGAACTGGAACGCATGGGGCATCAACTGTTATTCGATGTAGATCCGGCTGATCCTAAACCCCTTGTTGTTCTACAGGATTTTTTTAACCGTTTACATCAACTGGGCGCACTGCGCGGCAGAACGGCGGAACAGGCATTTAGTATTCAACGGATATTGAGTGAAAACGATCCGTCTACCTTGATTTTCATAATTGACATTGCACCGGCATTTCCCATCGACACAATTCGTCTGCGGTTGCAACAGGATCGTCTGGAGATGAACCGTGACTGAATTTATCCCGTTTCGTTTTGTTGTCAGTCTTTATGCTATTGATGGTAATAAAGATTCGCCAATTTGTCAGGGCGCGTTCAGCGAAGTATCCGGCTTCGAATCCACTATGACACCCAAGACGATGAAAGAAGGTGGGCGCAATTGGGGCGAAATTCAACTGGCTGGAAACACAACCTTTCCAGCCATTGTGCTGAAACGGGGAGTGACAAAAATGCGTGATTTGTATGCCTGGTTTGATGTGACCACCCGTCAGGCTAATTACGCCTATCGCATGACCGGGGTCATCGAGGTTTATGACAACAACCGTTTCAATCAAGAGATAAAACCGATACTGATCTGGAAATTGGAGCGTGCCATGGCGACCAAATTCAAAGGTCCGGATTTATCGGCCACCAGCAGCCAAGTCGCCATTGAAGAGCTGCAGTTAGTTCACGAAGGTTTGTCGCTGCAAATGGAGGGTCAATAACATGAGTAGTAGTCCACCCTTGACCAAAGCCGTATTGATTCCGATGAATGGTGATCAACCTGATCCCGATGAAAATCATATTGTTGTGCAATTTAACCCTACAAGTTTGCGTGTAACGCTATCGAATTCAATCAAAGCAGACAATAAAGGGGGCACAACACCTAACCCCGCGCAATATATTGATAAGAGCGAATCGACTCTGGCAGTGCAGCTGTTATTCGACACCAGCGTACCCGGTGCCGTGAGCGGGTCAACGGGTGGCGCAGCAAATGATGTACAAAAAACTGAAACCACTAACCGTACTTCTCAAGCGAATCATGAAGTCAATAGCGATGTGCGTCTGTTGACCAAAACTATTGCCGATGTATTTATGACATCGCAGAATCCAGGAGCTGAACGACCTAGTGCGCCCAGGCGCTGCCGTTTTCAGTGGGGAGCATTTACCTTCACCGGGATGGTAAGCAGTTACAACGAAACTCTGGATTATTTTTCGCCCGAGGGCGTGCCATTGCGAGCAACCTTAGCGCTTACCCTAAAAGAAGATCGTTATCAATTTGACGTTCTAGATGTAAAAAATGACCCGCGCAATTTTCCCAGTTTTGCACCCGGTGGTGAAGATGTCAGTGCGGCCAGCGCCACTCACGCCGCCAATAAAAGGCCTCAGCAATGGCGCGAGACCGCCTTGTTTAATGGCATGGAAAATCCACGTCTCAGTGCGCAGTCCGGTTTATCGATTCCCGATATCAGTCTCGGCGCAAGTGTCGGTATCTCTGCGGGAGCCGGATTGGGTTTTCGGGTGGGTAATTCTGCTGCGTTGGGCACAAGCATCCCTGGTGCCTTTTCACTTAACACAGAAAGAAGTATTAAAGGCAATGCAACGCTGCGCCTTGATGCGCACACAGAGCTGGAGGGGTAGACCATGCCGCTAATAATCAATGAGTTGCTCACCCACATTGAATCGCCGGCAGACCACTCAACACAACCGACAGCTGCCACCGGGTCGGATGAAGCTGAGCAACACATTATGGAGGCGCTGGCACTCAGTATAGAACGTGAGGAGCGGCTAAAAATTGACTGAAGAAAATATTGCCACTATTAACGCGCGTCCGCGTATTCGTCTACAAAACGAATTGCGCCCGGAACTAAATTCGGCGCTTCTGGATATGCGTATTAACTTGCCACTGAATGGGATGGCCAACGCCGAGGTGCGCTTTGTCAATTGGTGCAGCAACAGCGCCGATGGCGACGCCGATTTTGCCTTCCAAGCGATTGAGCACGGTAACCGTTTGGAAATTATGGCAGGTGACAGTAATGCCGATCCCTTGTTCATCGGCGAAATCACGGCAATTGAGGAGCGCTACGGTGAGGGTGCTCCGCAATTAATATTATTGGCAGAAGATCTTTTGCATCGTCTCGCACGGATTCGACACAACCGCGTCTTTGAGGGCATGAGTCTTGATGAGGTAATTACATCACTGGTGCGTGATCTAGGTTTGAAAAACGATATTCAAGTCAGTCGGTTGCAAAGTACTTGGCACCAGATGAATGAAAGTAACCTAGCTTTTATTACGCGCGTACTCGCGCCCTACGATGTAAGTCTGCGTATCGATAACGGAAAACTACGCGCAAAAGTAGAAGAACCGGATGCACGACCGGAGCCGCTTCATGCGCAGAACAATATTCAGCATCTGCGCATTGTTGCCGATTTGAATCATCAACCAATCCGGGCTCAGATAAAAGGTTTTGATTTGGAAACCGATTCAAATTCCGACAGTGAGCATGATGATCTTCCCGGTGCGAGCGTTACCAAGGCGGCAGATATGCTGCAGGATTTATCCTGGGGGCAAGCGGAAATATTTCCCCAGCCTTTCGCTCGTACACAAATGGAAGCACAGGACTGGGCTAAAGGGCGATTTTATCAAAAAGCCAAACGCTTTTTGTACGGAGATATTCTATGCAGCGGCATTGCCGGTATGCGCGTCGGCCGTGAAGTGGAATTGCAGGGCGTGAGTCAACGGTTACAAGGCAAGTATCAAGTGGTGGATTGCCAGCATTGTTTTGATGCGCAACGCGGTTATGTCACGCACCTGAAAGTGCAACGTGGTGGTTGGAGTGGCTGATTAATGGTTATGAATCATCAAGCAGGTGTATTGCAGGCGTTACACCTCGGACGGGTATTGGATAATAGTGATCCGGAAACCCGCGGACGGTTGCAGGTGGAGGTATTAAATACTGGCATGCAACTGTGGGCCATCTGCATGACCAGTAGTGCAGGTCAGGGTTATGGCATAAGTTGTTTGCCGAAAGTCGATGAAATTGTAGTGTTGGCATTTTTAAGTCCGGAATTACCGGTAGTGCTAGGTGCAGTCTGGAGCGGTGGCAGTAGTCACCCCGACGATGCGCAAGCCGTGGAAGATAAATACAGTTTGATTTCGCCCCAAGGCACGCGCGTGATTCTCGATGATAGTAATGGGCCGACAGTAAATGTTCAAACCCGCAGCGGTTATCACCTGACGATTACCGAAGCTAGCGGTGGGGAAATCAAGATTGAAAAAGGTAGTGAGTCAATAACCCTGTCCGCATCGGGCATCAGTATTGTCAGCGCCTCAACGGTTGAGGTACAGGCTGCACAAGTTAATGTGAGTGCGGGAATAGTAAAAGTGGACGCAGCGATGAGTCAATTTTCGGGCGTGGTGAAGTGCGATACCCTGATCGCCACCTCCGTTGTCGGCACCAGCTATACACCGGGAGCAGGAAACATATGGTAAAGCATCACGGCATTCATGTTAGGGCGCCTTACTACGCCGCCAGCAGTGACGGAACCATGTTGCATCGTTACCTGGATGATCAATTCATTGATCGCTTCCAGCGCGAGGCGAGCACCGGAAAACTTACCGGGCGTAGTGCCCAGCGTTGGTTGACGGATGACTGCTTTGGCAAGGATCGGGTTGTGTTACGACTGCCGATTCATCGCACATTTTATGTGGTGTCTTGTGAAGTGAGTTGTGATCGTCTGGGTCAGCCGGCGCTCGATCCAGCACGTATCGTGTCAGCCGGTTTGGTGGTGCGTAAAGGTGCACCGGGCAATTATCAAACTTGGCAAGTACGCGATGGCGTTGCCATTGGTTGGCGTTCTGCCAATGCTATCGATCGGGACCAGGAACCAGATCATTATCGACGTTTGTTGAAACGCGGCTTTATAAAAAGCAAATCGAAAATACCGCCTTACAGTGGTGAGAAAACGCACCCACTGCATACCCAACTTGTTACTCAACAAACAGAGCAATACAGTCGCAATCACACCTTGCTGTTTGGTTATTTACCCTTGAGCGGTTCTGTTGAGGCGAGCCTGGCCAGCGAGGTGGAAGAGAACGTAACATCAACGGCGACGGGAGCATCACATGTTTCGGCAGCCGGGCAACTGGCCGAACACGAATGGCCATTCGGCAGTTGGGACGACAAAAATGACCGGCCAGCGTGCGATTGTAGTGGCCAATTATTCGAAGTCGTTGATGAAATTGCACAACATTTTCACTGGCACCAGGAAACCGGACTGCAAGTGAACAGTGGTGTACCGACCCGTGCATTTGCCGGATTCCTGCGCACCCTTATGCAACGCTATCACGTATTTGATGCATCGATTGAAGACAACGAAGCCCTGCGTTATCTCTTATCACAGATACATTTTTATGACGGCATCGTCGTAAATTTTGGTGTTACCGGTGACGCATCACCAGAAAGCCGCCATAGCGCGGGAACGCTGTTGCACTACCTCCAGACACATCGCGATGAGATGTTTATGTGGCTCGCGGAACTGGACCGACAAGACAATCTGCGCTTAAAGGCCGGACAAGCACCACTTGTGAATTTACCAGCGTTGCCGGACACCACTAAAGATTTGTATGTTTTTGAAAGTCAGGCGGCCAGTTTGCGTGAGCAATTGGTGCTGCGCGCTGAGCAAGCAGAGCAACTCATCGAGAAATCCCTGCCGCTGCCACGCTATACCCAAGGGAAAGATGATCACTATTTTGTGGTGCCATTTGTACGCTATCGCCGCGCTTGTGGTGGAGAGGAAATCGCCTGGGGCAGCCCTAGCCACACTTTTCGCGTGGCCAGCCCGCTGGATGCAGAGGCGGCGCGTCCGGTGGTTATCCAGCTACCCGAGTTTCAGGACCTCAAGCGCGGCTTTGCTAAAGGTGTAACGTTTTTAACACCCAAATCTATGGCGGAAGCGCTCAATAGTGTGATACCGGATATGGACTTTAAAAAGCAAAACAAAAAACATCGCCTGGGCGCCTGTCTTGGTTTCAGTATCAGCTTCAGTATTCCAATCATCACCATCTGCGCAATGATTTTATTGATGATTATTCTTAATTTATTAAACCTGATTTTTTTCTGGTTGCCCTGGGCATTTTTGCAACTGCCGCGATTGTGCCGCAAGTAAGGATATTAAATATGCCATCGATATTCAGCTTTTCGTTAAGCGGTTTGGAGAACAAGCGTTTGCCTTGGTCGGTGGGTAACCAGAGTGTGCGTGAAGTGATCTGGAATATTTTATTGACCCAACCCGGTGAGCGATTGATGCGCCCGGAATTCGGTGCTGGATTAAAGCAATTTATTCACAAGCCTAACAATGAAACAACAAGGCGATTGATGGCGGATCTCGCACTCAGGGCGATTCAACGGTGGGAGCCGCGTATTGATATTCTGGAACTAACGGTCGGCACAGAGCCAGCGCATTTGAACAAGGTTATTTTGAGTTTGCGTTATAGAATCAAAATGACTGCCGAGGAAGACAATCTGGAACTGGGACTGCAATTGAGTTAAGACGATGCCAATACCTATTACATCACTCGATAACAGAAGCTTTGACGATCTGGTTGCCGAAGCCAGGCAGCGCCTGCAAGCGCATTTACCAGAGATGCAACCACTCGTCGAAGGCGACCCTATGTTGGCCTTGGTCGATGTTTTTGCGTGGATGACGGAATCCGTAATCTATCGTGCGAATCTGATTCCCGAACGACAACGGCAAGCATTTTTGAATTTATTGCATTTACCCATGCGACCCGCACAACCTGCGCGGGGTATTGTCTCAATCGATACCAAACCCAAAGGACCAGCGTTGCTGCCATTACTGCGAAGCGAAAGCACACTCGCTGCTGGTGACGTTATCTTCAGTACACTCGGTGAATTGCAATCAACGCCCTTGGCATTGTCGGTTATGATGAAGGAATCTGTATCGGAGGCTGATCTCGATGCGTTGGGTATACCGGGCCACAGCTTACGGGAAATCTATGGTGTTAATACCAAAGCATTTCGCCCGCGCAGTTTCCGTGCCGGTAAGGATATTCTCGATCTGGCGAACAGCCAGGACAAACGTTTCTATTTGCTATTGCACCTGCCCAATAAAACATTGGCAGCACCGGCCACACTGGAAAAGTTACGCGATAATCTTGCTGGTCAAATCATCAATATCGGTATTGCACCGCTGGACGATCAGCCGGCAGAGATTGCTGAATCCCTCGCGCCGCGCACATTGCAGTGGCACATCATCTGGCAAAAAAAGTCCACTGATCTAAAAGCCACTTATCTTCCGCTGGAAGTGATTCACGATACCTCAAAAGGTGGGCGGCAAACCGGCGTGGTACGTTTGCGTTTGCCCAAAAGTATCGGGGTACTGAAATCACAATTTTCTAATGATCCGCAATATGCCGGATTCGGCAATACGCCACCGGAGCAACCAGCGGATATTCTTCCAGAGCAGGTTGTGTGCTGGTTAAGTTTGAGTGCGCCAGGTGAGACGGATCTCAAGCTTGGCTATCTCGGCATTAATGCTGTAGATGTGATTGCCCAGGGAGTTGTGCGAGACCAGGTAATTGGTATCGGCGATGGTCGGGCGGGGCAGGTCGCTTTTCTGAATCGTACTGATGTGGATGCATCCAGCGTGCAAATTGAAGTCAGTGAACACGGCACCTACGTCCCCTGGCAATCCGTACCCCATTTTGCGGCGAGCCGGCCGGATGATCGTGTGTATCGCTTTGACAGTGCAACTGGGGTCGTACAATTCGGTGATGGTATTCGCGGCAATCGGCCAGCACAAAATGCAAGGATTCGTGCGGCATATTATCGCTATGGTGGCGGCAAGCAAGGCAATTTGCCCGTAGACAGCATCAAGCAATTGATTACTCCCGCGAGCACATCATTTATGTTGCGTCATGAATGGCGCACATCTTACGGACTCGATGCAGAAGCCGTTACCGAAGCCGAGAATCGTATTCCCGCGCATTTAAATCATCGTAGCCGCGCTGTTACAAAAGACGATTTTATTCAACTGGCTCGCGACAATCCGATCGCGCCTGTCGCCCGGGCAGAAATTATTTCTGGTTTGTTGCCGAGCAACAGCTTGGCAAGTGTTCGTCTAAACGTGCCCGGTGTTGTCAGTCTATTTGTGATGCCTCCGACATTGCCCGCATTCGCGGCTGCACCAAAACCGGCGGCCGGTTTATTGCGTGATGTATATACCTATATGGACGAGCGAAAATTGCTAGGCACGGAATTATATGTGCTCAGTCCACAATTTGTTTCGGTAGCGATTTCGTTAAGTGTCGAAGTCATTGATCCTGCTGTGTTAACAGAAACCCTGAATGCGGTGAACCAGGCTGTGTTGCTGTATCTGTGGGCCTTGGCACCCGGTGGCCATTTGGCGCAAGGATGGCCAATGGGGCGCGCGCTGGAAATTAACGAATTGATAACGGTTGCGGCGCGCGTTAAGGGCGTGCTTGCGGTTCATCATGTGCGCGTGTTTTATCAACACGATAACAAGGAGTGGATTGAAACCGATAAGCTGCCGTTAAAAAAATATCAATTGCCGGAAGTCATGGCAGTAGAAACACAAGAAGGTGAAGATCCGCCATCACCACCGGCGATTGTCGAAGGTGCGGACAGCGGTGACGAGGATGCGATTGCCGTACCGATTATTCCCGATTTGTGTTAACGCTAGGTGAAGCTCGATTAGTGAGAGCTAATTAACGAGAGAATACGATGGATAGTTACGGAACAAAATTCCAGTTGCTCAGCAGCGCCGATGATTTTCGCACCGGCGGTTTCGATAGTTGTGTGTGGGATGAATCCGTAGCTCTATTTCGCCTGGCTGTTCAACAGGTGCCCCGGGTTTCAGTTGTCAATCGTGCTGACGCTTTTTTAAAGTGGCAGGAAGCGCAGCCTTTAGTGGAGGACGGGTTTGGCCAATTAGGTTTTTTAAGCGAGGACCGCCAGCAACTGTGGTATGCCCTGAACTGGCAACATAAACAGAAGTTTGATGCGGGCGATATAACAGCAACGGCTGGGCCGGTGTTAGCCAGCAGTGAATCCACGACCGGCGACACCATCGCTGCCATCAGTCTCGATCCAGTGGGTGCGCCAACCAACACAGATTTTGTTGATGTACATCTGGGTGGCGATGGTCGTGTTGCGTTGATTTATCGCGGCGACACAAATCGGGGATTAATGGTTGTGCACCTGGCAAGGCGCTGGCAATTACGCCTGGATATGGAGCTTGACGTGCAACGCGTGTGGGTGGATTACCTCAATCGGATTTGGGTTATAGGTAATAGTGGCTTAGGCCTATGCAGCGGGGAGCCTTTGCCGCAAGCCTACCAAAAACGCATCGATCGTTTCGAGCCCTTGCAAGAAAACCCGCACCCGTTACAACTCCATTGGCTGCAGTCCTTGCCGGACGATTTAACGATCATTGGTGTATGTGCCGATGAACAGCATCTGTATTTGTTGCTACTGAATCAGATCACCGATAAACAATTATTAATAGCCCGCAGTCTCGACGATGATGCCGGCACACCACTGTCCACCTGGCAGTTACCCGACTCGCCCTTTTTTACCGACATTGCTGTGCTAGCACCGCATAAAATTGTTTTTATGGTGCCGTCGGCAAATACACCAGATACCGCATTAGATTTACCCGTAATGCTCTTGCATGAGGGCGGTAATTTTACGCTTGAGCCGCGCCGTTATCCGCAACACAGTCAGCAAAGTGTGCGCTTTGTTACCGGGCAGAGCGAGATGGTGCGCTATCTATCGGAGCGCGGCCCGAAGCGATTGTATCCATTGGTGCAAGCGTGCTTCGAAGCCGAAGGCAGTGCCATCTTGAGTCAAACACTCGATTCGGGAAGTTACGATACAGTTTGGCATCGGGTTTATATGGAGGCGTGTATTCCACCCGGATGTGAGTTGCGTGTTTTGGTAAAAACATTTGATGACTTCGACGATGAGGGCTCCGATTGGCAGGAGCAACCCGGTCCACTCTGGTTGCCACTGCAATCCGAAATACCGTTCTATCGTGGACGCTTTGAGCCGGACCAGAATCACGAAGGGCTATTTGAAATTCAATTGCAGCGCCAGCGAGGTGCAGTACGGAAAATTCGCGGTCGCTACCTGAAATTAAAAATCCAGATGCGCGGTGACGGACGGCACACGCCGGCCATTTCCAGTATGCGCGTGTATTACCCACGTTTTTCCTGGCAAGAACATTACCTGCCGGAACACTTTCATCAACAGGACAATATTGATATCGCCGATAAGCGCGCAGCAAACGGCGCTGATGTGCGCGAACGCTTATTGGCCAGCTTTGAGGGTTTGATGACGCCGGTGGAAGAAGCCATCGTCAATGCGGAGTGTTGGTTGTATCCGGCCACAACACCGGAACGCCGTTTGATGCGCTTGGGGTCCACTATAGGTTCAACCATGCCCGCAACTTGGCCGACTGCACGCAAACGTCGTTGGTTAGATGTGGAGGGTTATCTACAACAAATAAAAGGCACCTATGCGGGCTTGTGTCTCGCACTCGATGTCGCAACAGACGGTGCAGTCAGCCGTGGCCAAATTATACCGGTGGAAAATTATCGGCTGCGACGCACATTGGCGACAATTATCGGTATCGATATGGATGATAGCGATCATCCGTTAACCTTGGGTACGGGACAAAGCGGTAACAGTATCGTCGGAGAATCCCTGATTCTGACGGACGAAACGGCAGTGGAATTTCTTGCGCTGTTTGCGCCCGAGTTGGCAGAAACCTCGAAACAACAAGAAGACGTAGCGAGATTTTTTGATCGCTATGCCTATCGACTGTCGATTGTGTTGCACGGTGATGCACAGCCCCAACGCAAAATGATCGAACAATTCCTGAGTCAGCAAGTTCCTGCACATATGGAATGGAAAATTATCGAAAGCGATCTGCCTTTTGTGTTGGGTTTATCGCCGCTGTTGGGTATTGATACCTATCTGCAACAGGCCATTCCCTGGCGTGAAGTTATTCTTGATGACACCTGGTTGGGGCGCGAAGGCATCATGCGTAATCACGCGGCCTTATCGCCCGCCAATCTGTTGTATGGCGCCCGACGTTTTAATGGAGATCACCCATGAGTCAGTTCACACTTGAAGAACATCTGCAACAGGATGCCGACTTTCACACGCCGCTCGAACGTGTGAATTTTGAAGCGGGTATGTTGTTAGGAATCGATGCCACGCGTGCCGAGCAGGCTTATCATCGTCTGCGTATCAATCGCCATAACTACTGGTTTCATGGCGCCGGAACGCTGGTAGGTTTTGCCGTAAAACTGGACCCGCCCGAAGGTGCCGAGCCGGATGATCTGCCCTTACCGAATGAGGAGCCGGACAACATCAGTGTGCGTTTGATTGTAGCTCCCGGTATCGGCATTGACGGTTTGGGGCGTGAAGTCATGAGCTTTGAACCCTACTGCGTCAACCTGCGCGATTGGCTTAACGCACAACTTGAACAGCCCGACGGCAATCAATTATTGAGCGATGGTTTTATCGAAGGCGATACCGTTCTCAATTTGTTGATCACCATGCGCTACCACGCTTGCGCAACCGGTTTGCAGCCGGTGCTGGCGCGCAAGATCAACGCAGGAACTGATCCGGTGCAACCCAGTCGTGCGCGCGATAGTGTGCTGCTGGAAATTATTCCTGGCCCCACACCGTCTGTTACTGAAAACTCTTGGCGAGGCCTGAATCTGCAAAGCGTTGACCCAGAGACGGATTTTACGCCGACGGAACATGCATTCAAGCAAGCCGCCAGCGAAGTGGAAAAAAATTTTTATGCCGACAAAGGCCGTTTGATATACGCCGTTCCGGCCTCCAATCGCGCGCTGGAAATCGATGGTGACACCGCAGATTTATCGCGGACCTTGCTCGCCCAGGTGCGGATTCCACTGACTGCCGATTTGCGACCCGATATTGATCCCACGCGCATTACCGTCAATAACCTTGTGCGTCCCTTCGTCAGCACGGCAAACCAGCTGGCGTGGTTGAGCAGACAGGAGCCTACGTCATGAGTTTTTTTCAAAGTCCATTTAATCCGGTAAATTTTGCGCTGGCCGAAGAGAAGGCGCGCAATATTTCCAGCATCGATCCAAAATTGTCACGCACCAATTATTACGATGGCCGATTATTGAAAGCATCGGATTTGATACGCGATCAATTGTATCTGGATGAACGCTTGCGCGAAGCGGGTCGGGTCATCGGGCAGGGTATTATTCGAGGGCTGGATGTACAGCTGACCGACGAAGGAAAATTGTCGGTTACACCGGGATTGGCGGTGGCTCCTTCCGGTCGCATTCTGGAATTGGAAAGAGAAACGCTTGAAATTAATCTCTACGATTCGGCAAAAATAGCCGAACTGAATCCCGGCTTGCGCTATCTCGAACGAGGTTTGTATGCCGTGGTGCTGGAGTATGCGGAGAAGGGCGAGGGCAGTGCAGAGATTTATCCACGCGACCTGGAGGCTGAGCGTGGTTTTCATTTTAATTTTTATGCCGAAGGTGTTGTGCTCACCTTACAGGTGCTGCCGACCCGCTACGTGTATTCAACCAAATCCTCGGGCCAACGTTTGCACAATTCGGTGATATCACGTGCGGCATTAGTACGGGATTTTATTGTTACGCAGCGCGCCCAACTGCCGGAGTTGCCAGAAAACGGTATCGCTTTAGCCTTGCTGGCAATAGAGAATGGCGAGCCACAATGGCTGGATCGTGGTCTGTTGCGTCGCCAACATCGGCAGGCCCAGTCGCGCTACAACCTGCAAATGGATTTGTTTTACCACTACGAAGAACTCTTGCAAGACGTATTAAAACTGCGTCAGCAAAGTACGCGCGAAGATCCATTTCCCGCAGCGCATTACTTTGATCTTTTGCCACCCTTTGGCTCCATCCCCAAACGTTGTGTCGATCCCGTTAATGGATATCAGGGTTACTTTCCCGAAGACTTTGACGTCAGTATTGCGCCGGTCCGAATCGATGACATCAATGCTATTGTTGAACAAAGCAAAGCGCTGGAGCCTATTGATCTTCAAAAAGATACCGACGTAGATATCGTCGTATTAGTACCGCTCAGCGATCATGAGTTTTCATTGCGCGCACGCCAACTGCAACACACGCGCATATTGACGGAAGCAGGAACCGAAAAACACCAATTTCTGCACCCACCGCATCTGGATGATTATGCGCTGCGGGCTTATGGCGAAAGCACACATGAAGAAAATACGGATTCAGCAATCTGGAAAGCACTGTGGGCTGGCGATAAAAATATTTTTTATGTAAGGCGGCCAACGCGCGTAGCAGAGACTCAAGTCAGCGCCATCGTATTGGCAGCGGGACGCTACGAAGACCTACCGGATAGTAGTGATGAATTGCCGCAGAATGTAGAAGAGCTGGAAGCACGCATTGATGAACTGGAAGAGGACAACGAAGAACTTCTGCTGGAGTTGAATCGTGATCCGGATGAGCGTCTCGACGAGGCCAAAGCGCTTATCGAAGAATTGAATGAAAAGATCGATGATCTGAATGGGAAAATTGACGACCTTGAAGAAGCGCTGGAGGCTGCAGAAGGTGGCGATGATCAAACCATCGAGTTACGTGAAAAAATCAGCCAGCTTGAGGAAGAAGTTAAAAAAGTTCGCGCGAAAAACGAATCCCTTGAAAAGAAACTGATAGATGCTGAGCAACGAATTAAAGATCTGGAATCCGACAATGGTGGCCAATCAAAATCGATTCAAGAGATTCTTAAGCGTCGCCCGGTGAAGGACGACATAGCCAGAAAATCGGCGCAGGAACTCCACGAAAAGTTTGCAGATAGCCCGAGTACCTTGGCAGCGATTGTTGATGCGTTGCTGGTGATGCCAGCGCGCTACGATGCATTGAACTGGCCGACGCTTGCCGCGCTGGCAAACCAAAAGCAGCTGCCGGAATTATTGCTGTTAATTGAAAAAAATCCCGATACCAGCTTGCCGCTATTAATGGCCAAGGCGGGTGAAAATTTCAAGTTGGATAAAAAGATTATTGAACAGTGGATGAAACTAGCCGAATCAGAATAGCCTTTGTCGTTGGAGTGCATTATGGAAACCAAACGCTTGCAATTGCATAACGTCATCGCTGACAACAATACCCGTCGGCTGCATTATTTTGCCGGGCGTTATCTGTCAGAGCAGGAATTTGACCTGATGCAGCAGTATGTGGATGAGCGTTGCGAGGATTTACTGCGCAGTGCTCCACCGGGCATCGTCTACGGCCTTGATGTGAGCATCACCGAAACCGACGAGAGCATTGATATCAGCGTTCGCCCGGGGCTGGGTGTTGGTGGTGATGGCCGTGCCGTCCACGTTAATTTTCCCATTCGTCTCGACTGGGGTTCGCTGATTGACGAATACAAAAATCGTATTACGCTGGAAGGTCAGGAAGCTGTGTCAGTGGAGGGATATTATTTTCTCACGGTAAAGCGTCAGATTGCGCTGTTGGATGAGAGTGAAGGTGCTGACCCCTGTTCGCGCACCGAACCCAATCCCTTGCGCGACAGTCGTCTGGAAACCTTCGCGACCCTGGATTTACATTTTGTATCCAAGGCCGCGTCATGGATGGCGATGGGAAAAAATCGCGTGGCCATGCGCGTATTGGTGCGGTCATTATCTGAATCGCCTTTTGATCCCGACACAGGTGCTGTGCCCGTCTGCCTGCTCAAGATTGTCGATGACCAATTGCAATGGGTGGAAGACCGGGTAGGGCGCCTTGATGCGACAGAGGAGAATGTATATCAGAATATCCTGGGTTACTGGCAGTCCGTGCAAGGCCAACTGCGCCATGAACATGCGGAGGGCGAAACACTGGATAATCTGGCGGCCATAACCGGTGTTGATTATTTGCCAGCGGCGGGACCCTTTCCGCGCGACTTAATGACTGATATCGCGGGCCGTGAGAGTGAAGAAGACAACAGTCTTTGGCAACGACCAATTTTGCATTTCAACCCCCGCGATCTACAGATGGAACTGATTGCGGTGCCGGCTAATAGTGTGGACGGCATTATCCAAAATGAACTCACTCGCGGCGTTATTGATCTTGTACACAATCAACAGGATCGCATCCGTATCATGGTCGCGGTGGAGCCGGACGATTACCGCGCAGACTTACTGGATTTGCCGGATATTGATAGGGCGCTGCTCAACGAATTGCACGAGCGTTATGTGCAGGCCGCTTCAGATTACAACGCCTGGGCTATTGAATATTTTTTATTGTACGGCAATATTACCAGCACCCCAGACGATTTTGTTGAAGAAGACAAGGTATCGGTACTTAAACAGATTTACACAGTAGCCGGCCCCGTCGCCGACTATTTTGATCTGACAGAAGAAGAGCGCAAGCTCGCTGGCTTACCTGTCAGTCAACCAGCGCCGCAAGGAACCGTTGACTATTTTTCGGAATTGGTTGACCAGCGAGAGCCGAAAAGTTTACCGCGTCCGTACAGTGCCATCCACGCGCTAATACTTGATGGGAGCTGGGATGAAATGTTCTCCACCTCACCGGAAACGGAATACCCTGAAGAGGAAGAGGTCACTGACGGCCTTTATCGTAAGCGGGAAAACTTGCTGTATGAAATAGAAACCATTGAAGGACTTCTCAGCCGGAGCGCGGAATTAATCGATGAAGTCAGCGACTTCCTGCTTCTCCAGCGCCAACAACTGGATTCGATCACAGTCTCCTTCGCCGGGCTTGCCAGCGGTGTTATCGGTGATGGTAGTGGTCTTAATCTTATGCGTTGGAGTGATAGTGTTGATTATCAACCCATTGTGAAAGATAGCGATCCCAACGGAAACTAGGAGGGACATCATGGCAATAAAGAAGAAAAGCTCGATGCTAATTGGTGCAGTCAAGGAACGGACTGAATTTACAACAATGATAGCTGCCAAAGAATTTGTTCAGAAGGAGCAGAGCCATAGAATTTTGAACAAAACGAATATTAACGATCATATCGATAGCATAAACAGCAGGCAGCCTTATGCAGAACAACTTTACGAGGCAAAGGCATTTGAGGAGCCAAGTGAAAAATTTGGTACGATTGCGCATATTGCCTACGCGAATATTGCTTTTTTTAATGCAAAAGATGAAATTACCGATCTGCGTGTGGAGTTCGATAGAACCAATGAGGGTTTTTTGGTTGGTCGTGTAAAACAATATCTTGATGAAATAAAAGAGCATTGGATTTACAAAGAACTCAACTTCGAAAACTATGAATTTGTAAAACGCTCGGAAGAAGCGGCAGGTAGAGGATGGAGTAGGTTTGATACGTTAACTTCCCTTGATAAACCTGAAAAAGACCTGCCAGTGCCCGAGAAAGGAAAAGAAATTCTTTATCACCCTGCTTTATTCTCCACAGGAAAGATCATCCGAAAGGATATCCTGCTTATAGAACGCCTGCGTCGCGAACTGGTCAGCTTGCATAAATTCCAACAAAAAATCCTTGCAGAAAAGCGCACAGCTCTGAATAGAGTAGAAAACGAAATTCCCCAACGCCATCAAGCCTTGGCCAACCTCAACCGTCAGCGCACTCGCAGTGAAGGCGATTACCAGGTAGCGCGTTTATTGGTCGCGGAAAATTGGGCCGATGTTGAGCAAGCTTACGCCGAGCGTGCCCGTATCCTTAATAATCACCAGGGTCTGTTCTACGCCCGTGTCCGCGAGACACCCATCAACCTCCGCCCGGTGAATCCTTTGCCTTTACGTCACGGTAGTCTGGATGATCTGGTGCCAGGATACCCGCTGGAAGATGCCGGTCTTCCTGAAGATTTGCAGGTATTTATGGAAGCTGTCCTGGATATTCCCATGAATGATTGGGTGAGCTTGCACAACCAATCCTCACTCCTGCCAACCCGTCCGCAATTGCAACGCATGCTCGGTGTGCGGCAGGCGCGTTTGGGTTATCGCATTAATCAGAATCATCAGGCGGACAGCAAGATGATTTCAGTAAAGCTGAGCCGCTTGCGCAATCAAAACCAGATGGTAATGAGCGATATGTTGCACAAGGTGTTTATTCCCAGTCCATCCATCGTTGAATACCAACGCAATGCTGCGCAATTGTTATCGTTGGAAGATTTATTGAACGGACCACCGCACCGGTTGCGCGGTTTGGCAGAAGTCCAACGGAATAAACTGGATCAAGCTACGCATTCATTGCTGAAAGAACTGCGCAAAGTAGCGCCCTCTATTCGTTTGCAATGGGCAGAAGCCGCTGAGCTGGACACGCTCAATTTAACGCAGCCTACCCAATGGCCCGGTATCGGGCAGGCAGAAACGAAAGATCTGAATGGTATTCGTACATTGGTAGAGTTAATCCAATGGTGGTGGCGGCAACTCAACACAAATGCCAGCAGCACCAGCCATTCTGCCGTGCGCAATTTAATTCGTGCGACATTGATGCTCGCCGCCGCCGATGATCCCGATCAGATCCTGCGCGGTAATCTAGCAACGGTGCCAGCGCGTTTTGTTGTTGGGGAAACGCTACGTTTAACGCTGAACAAGGAAGCCTTGCCCGGTACCTTGATGCAAATGGTGAATCCGATGAATCTTTTAATCGGGACCTTAAGGATCGATGATTTTGATGAGAAAGGCGCAGTGGCAACCTTGACGCAACTGTTAACGCGAGAAACTGTGCCATCCACAGCTTACACCGTCACCGGTTTTATAACGCCGGGGAAAAAAAGGTAATCCGGAATGGACCATAGCGGTGTTGCCATCCAGCATATGAAACTAAGCGGAGCAATTCATCACCGCGAGGCGCTGCTGCAATCACTGGAGGCGCAATCCTGGCCCGCAGAGGATGACGAAAAGCTGATAGTGATCCGACGTATTGACGTGTGTGGCCCCTGGTGGCAATTAGGTTCAGATGCTGTCGCCATCGCTCGCCAGATGACTGCTAGTGCTGTGCATATTTCACAGCCGGGGGCACAGACAGCGGAGGTGATTTATTTTCGCCATCGTGCAGAACAAATTATTTATTTTTGTCGGGACCTCCTGCGCAACACCTGCCAGCATTGGTATTGGCAGACATTTTTAAAGCCCGCATCGGCGCCCGCTGCGATACTGCGCAATCTGTTTCAAGAAAATGTGTTTGATTTACCCGATATCCTGTTTCATCTGAATCACGCGCATTGTTTTCCGGTATTGATAAAAACCTTGGGAGTTGACAATGTTCGTGAGGTTTATCGGAATTTATGCCGTATCACGCAGTGGAATAGTTGCCCGGCATCTGAGTCGTACCATAACCTATTGCCGCAGGCGTATTTTTCGTTAGCGGCTAAAAGAATCATCGCTGAATGGACCGGTCCGGTGGCTGTGCTAAAACGCGAAGCCTTGGACGATGATGCCATTGTTTCATTAATTGCATTACTTTGTGCCTGGAAAATATGCCCCCATAAATTAGCAGATGGCGAGTTTTCAGCAAGCTGGGAAAGCAGGGTTCGCGACGCTATTTATGATAATACAGAAGCCGTTGATGAGTTTTATAGCGCACAATCGAATTTCCAATCTTATAATGATCGAAGGGATACTATTTCTTCTAATAAGCGCGAGGGTTATGCAATCAATTCTGATAGCAGCGCTGATATGAATGCCGCTAACCAATCGCAACGTGCTTTGCCCAGGGAGGATAGATATCCATCCACTTTCACAATCGATAAGTCGGAAGAAACCATATCGACGGATACCCAAATTTACCTGACCCAATACGGCGGGATATTTTTTCTGATCAATGCATTGCTAATTACCAAATGTACCGAGGATATTCAGGAAAGTCGTGTCGCGCCCTGGCTTATTATTCAGCGTATGGCTCGCATGTTTGGGTGTGATGCCGATTCAGGTTTAATTGAATTTCTGGAAAGCCAAACGACAACGGCCGAAGAAGAGGGCGCTTTATTATCGGCATCAAAGCTCGCAGAAAAACTGATACCGCAAGTGAGACACCGTTTTCATCAACATTTACCGTTGAATAGTGATTTTTTCCTCCTGCGTGCGCGGATCGAGCAGCGCTTGCCTTATATCAATATCTATTTTCATGTGTCGTCAATCCAGTTGCCCCTGCGCATGCTGGGTCTGGATATAAATCTGGGGTGGCAGCCCTGGTTAGGGCAGGTGATCAAATATCACTATGTCACTGATCCGGATCTCTTGCCGTCAAACCCCTCACGAGACCAAAATCCATGAACAGCAATGTCAGGATTTCATCACTGCCGATGTATAGCGCCCGATCAAAACAGGAATCGGCTTTTTCATTGTGGATTTTTGCGGGTATCAGTGACTTCGGTAGGGCGCGTCTCGAATCGCCATCGATCACATTTACGCAATCGGAGCACGCGCAAAAACTGGCAAGCTGCTGGCAGCTTTCACGTTACGATTGGGCCGCTATTCGTTCGCATACCCGCATTCCACACCTCGCGTTATCCGAACCGCTGCAACAGATGCTTAAGGATTACCAGCTTAACCTGACCGATTTATTTTTACTCGGCTTGTGCGGCGAGGTGGAGAACAGTTACTGGCTTAATATTGC
The DNA here is from genome assembly GCA_964440135.1 of uncultured Cellvibrionaceae bacterium. Taxonomy (GTDB): domain Bacteria; phylum Pseudomonadota; class Gammaproteobacteria; order Pseudomonadales; family Cellvibrionaceae; genus Cellvibrio. The sequence continues at coordinate 24,853 of CAYTQQ010000028.1, forward strand.
GCTCGCCGAATTACAAGCACCGGATCACCATCCGCGCCCCCGTGCGCATCTTGCTTGTGAAGTATTAAATGATTTATTTGATGTGGATATCACACCGATTGATTTTGTTAACCACCCCTTGGTGAGTGCGGGTATTCTTAAAATAGTCGGCGATGACCCTTGGCCTTTGCGCCACCTACAGGTTGATGGGCTATTGTGGTCATTGCTTTCCGGAGCGAAGGTAACCTGGCCCGGCATTAGTCGACTTGTTGGCGATGAGCCGCTGGTGCCTGAAGCGTTGCAGCAACCGCTGGCGATTACCGCGCAGCATATTCGATTAGGTCGCGCTCACACTATTGTGCTGCGCGGCGCGCGTGCTACCGCTATCCATGTCGCACGGGAATTAGCAAATTATCTGGATATTCAACCCATAAAAGTCACTCCGGAATTGTGGCAGCGTGATAAATTTTTGCACCTCGCTGCCACCTACGACAAATGGCTTCCGATTATTGAGCCGCTGCTGGGTCCGGGAGAAATTTATCAATTACCCGATACAGCCACCATGGCACAAGTGGTGATTTGTGGTCACGAGGGGATTGTGCAGGGGCGAGCACCGGTGGAGTTGGACATTCCCGGATTCACGTTGCGAGAGCGGCAGATGTTATGGCAAAACGCCTTGTCATCGCCAGGTCTTGCTCAGGAGCTGGCGGAATCATCCTTGATCGATGGCGCAAGTATTCAGACGCTGTCGCATATGGCACAAGCCCAGGCGGCCCGTGAACAAAAACCGCTTAAACGCCAGCACATTCTGGACTCGCGTCTCCACTTGGGGAATCATCGGTTACGACAATTAGCGCAGCCGGTGTTGCGCCACGTTGATAGCCATGCGCTGGTGTTACCGGCGGGCGTGCAACAGCAGTTAAACCAGTTAATCCAGCGATGTAAAAAGCGCGAAACTTTATGGAATGATTTAGGTTGCACTGCGCAGGCTTCGGTAAACCTGGGAATTCGCGTGCTATTTTCCGGCGAAAGTGGAACGGGAAAAACGCTGGCCGCCAGTTATATTGCAACACAACTCGGCGCACCCTTGTATCGGGTAGACCTCGCATCGGTGATGAACAAATACATCGGTGAAACCGAGAAAAATCTCGGTTTGTTGTTAGACGAAGCCGCCGCGAGCGACACGATTTTATTGTTGGACGAAGCCGATGCACTGTTCGGCAAACGCACGGACACCGGCGGCGCCGGTGACCGTTTTGCCAATATGCTGACCAATTATTTGCTCACGCGTATCGAAACCCATCCAGGCATTGCCATCCTGACCAGTAACGGTCGTTCACGTATTGATTCGGCATTTACCCGCCG
>CAYTQQ010000029.1:0-3471 GCA_964440135.1 uncultured Cellvibrionaceae bacterium
TGACGGGCCAGCTCGCGCATTGCATGCTCAGCTTCTTCCTGTGACATATTGATAACGTCATCCACCCGTTGCCGTTCAAAAATTTTGGGCAGGTAAGCTTCGGGCCACCGCCGGATGCCCGGAATATTGGCGCCTTCATTCGGCTGCAAACCAATAATTTGAACGTCTGGATTGCGCTCTTTGAGATAGCGGGAGACACCCATGATGGTGCCGGTAGTGCCCATGGAGCTGACGAAGTGAGTAATCCGGCCAGCCGTTTGCTCCCAGATTTCAGGCCCGGTAGTGGCGTAGTGAGCCGCCGCATTGTCCCCATTGCCAAACTGGTCGAGCACTTTGCCCTTGCCCTCTGCCTGCATCTTTAAGGCAAGATCCCGTGCGCCTTCCATCGAGGCCTCTTTGGACACCAGAATCAATTCGGCACCATAAGCCGTCATCGCGGCTTTGCGCTCCATGGTGGCGTTGTCGGGCATGATCAGAATCATGCGATACCCTTTGATCGCCGCGACCATTGCCAAGGCAATGCCGGTGTTGCCGCTGGTGGCTTCTATCAAGGTATCGCCCGGCTTGATTTCGCCGCGCAGTTCCGCCCGCTGAATCATGGCCAGGGCCGGGCGATCCTTTACCGAGCCCGCCGGATTATTGCCTTCAAGTTTTACTAGCAAGGTATTGTTGGTAGCACCGGGTAAACGCTGCAAGCGCACCAAAGGGGTCTGGCCGACAAATGCTTCTATCGTGGGAAAATCCATAAAATCCTCGAGCGACTGACTCGCTGGGGTAATGCAAAAGGCGGCTATTCTACCGCCGATTATGCTATCTTGAAACTCACTCTGCGGTGCCAATAATAATCACGGTTTCATTTTCTTGATCAGGGTCAGCCCGCTCATGACACGCAAAAGTATTAAACAGGAAGTTTGGCGTCTGATCCTTATTCCTGCACTTGCCATTATCCTGTTGCTCGCCAGCACACTCAGCTATCTGTTTATCGCTCAGCTCAATAAGTTCGTCGCGCATCGCGGCGGTATGCTCACCCTGAAAACGGCGCATCTGGTACATCATGCGCTCCAGCATGGTGACGAGCAGTTTGTCGACGCGGTACTTAAGGCATCTCTGGAAGAACCGTTTATTCGCGCCGTGCATTTCTACCGCAGCGAAACGCAAACCCACCATCACTCGGGGCCACAATTTTTTCCAGTCGTCGCCGGGGACGAGCCAAGTGTCTCGCAGCCGGGAGTGCGCGCCACGCCCAAATCACTTCGGTTCTCCAGCCCTTTAGTGAATGCCGATGGTGAAGACTCCCAAGGCTGGATCGAGATGGAGCTGCTCACGTCGCCGTTTTTGTTGCTGCGCTACGAGACCTTGCTGATCACCATTATCCTGACACTGCTGTGCCTGATGTTGGCTACTGCGCTCGCCATCCGCCTGCATAAAAATATCACCACGCCCCTCGAGCATATTAATGACGTGGTGCGACGTCTCGCACACGGCAAATTAACAGCGCGGGTGAACACCCAAAAATCCCAGGAATTTACCGAGCTGGCCGAAGCTGTCAACGCGATGGGTGGTGCGATTGAAAAAATGAAGCATGATATGCAGCTGCACGCAGATCAGTACACCGAAGATCTACGCGAGACACTGGAAACCATCGAGATTCAAAATATCGAGCTGGATCTCGCCCGCAAACAAGCCTTGGAAGCCAGCCGCATTAAATCGGAATTTCTGGCCAATACCAGTCATGAAATTCGCACACCCTTAAATGGCATCGTCGGCTTTACCAACCTGACCTTGAAGACAGAACTGGACGAACAACAGCGCGAATACTTGCACACAATTCGCGACTCGGCGCAAAACCTGCTCACCATTATTAATGACATTCTTGATTTCTCTAAAATCGAGGCCGGGAAATTAACCCTCGAGTATGTACCCCTGCCTTTGCGTCGCGTGATTGAAGAGACTTTGCACATTCTGGCTCCCGATGCCCATGAAAAACACATTCAGCTAATCACCTTTATTGATCCGCATATCCCGGTCCATTTAATGGGCGACCCGCTGCGTTTCAAGCAGGTTATTTCCAACCTGATCAGCAATGCCATCAAATTTAGCCCGCAGGGTAATGTCATTGTGGAAGTCAGTCTGTTATCGCTCCAGGAGATGCAGGCCTATATCAAAGTCACAATCAAGGATCAGGGCATAGGTCTATCTCAGGAGCAAAAAGAGCGGCTGTTCCGCGCCTTCGTTCAGGCGGATACTTCCAGCTCCCGCGAATATGGCGGGACCGGATTAGGTCTTGCCATCTGCAAAGGACTGGTCGAGCGGATGAAAGGAGAAATCGGGGTAGAAAGTGAACTCGACAAAGGTTCCGAGTTCTGGTTTACCGCGCGCCTGGGCGTCGATAAAAAACAGCCGACCTCACCCAGCATCCATCTGGCCGATAAGCACGTGTTAATTTGCGGCGAGAATCCGCTGTCGCGCGCGCAGCTTCAACAACTGCTGCAACTGTGGCAAACCAATTGCCATACGATCGATACTATTCACGATATATTTACCGCCTTGCGAACGGCCTACAATACGCCTCGGGCTTATTCGCTGGTGATTCTCGATATCGCTCCCAATGAACGGAAAATTCATCACACACTCTTGCATAAACTGGCTGAACAATTTGCCGAAGAATTTGGTTGTGGCCTCGCAGTATGTTGTACCCCCGCGCATCAACGGGTGTTCAAGGCCGGCACCGAAAATTCACGGATCGTGTTCATTAATAAACCCATTATTTACGATACCCTGCTCCAGGTGGTGAGTCGTCAGCTCAATATTTCGGTTAAGGAAACTCGACCTGTCTCGCTCGTCGAAGACGCTCATTACACGCACGTATCAGTAATGATCGTTGACGACAACCCGGCTAATCTGCAGTTGGCAACCGAACTGCTGCGCGGCCTCGGCGCTTTTGTCATGCAAGCCAGCAGTGGGCAGCAAGCGCTGGATCTGTGTACTGCAGAAACTTTCGATATTATTTTTATGGATATCCAGATGCCGGGAATGGATGGCATAGAGACCACGCGCCGGCTGCGCAGCATGGAGGGCGGCAAACGTCGGACGCCCATTATCGCCCTGACCGCTCACTCGATGATCGAGCAAAAAGCCGAACTGTTAATTGCCGGTATGGATGACTGTATCAGTAAGCCGGTGAGCGAAGCCCAACTTGGACACATTATTAGCCGCTGGACCGGCATGGATAATAAAAAAGAATTCACCAGCACAAGCGAGCTGCCAGCTCCGGCTGCGTCGCTCGTGCTGGCAGCCAACAATCCGGTTAATGACCGCGTGACCTCGGTAGACATCACCCTCTGCCTGAAACTGGCCAACAACAAACCGGCATTAGCGCGGGACATGCTGGCAATGCTGTTAGATAGTTTGCCGAATGAAAAAATACAGATTAATCGTGCTTTCAGCGAAAAAGATTTTGCGCAAATGGAA
>CAYTQQ010000029.1:3571-25287 GCA_964440135.1 uncultured Cellvibrionaceae bacterium
CGGCTGCGCAGTGGTCGATGCCCAAGCAAGGGCTTTAATAATTGGCGGCAGAGCTGTTTACTGCCCGAGTGTACTGCAACCGATGAAAAATCCCGCTGGGCAATATCCAGAAGGGTCCGCCCTGCAAGCACCAGACGGGCGCCCACGTGATGTAAATCTTCCACTCGTATAAAGCCCTGCTCGGACTCAAAAACATAATTACACTCAGCCACAATGGCCGCGCCTGTTAAGGCGTCGTGCTCAAAGTCTACGCCGTACCCTAACTCATTTAATAAATCGAGTTCAAAGCAGCGCAGGATGGGCTCAAGTATCTGCCGCGTCTGCAAAGCCTGCAGACTCTGCGCATAATGAGTGAACAATTGTTGATGAGGGTCCGCCAGCGGCAGCGACCGTAACAGCAGTTCGTTGAGATAAAGGCCGCTGTATAAATATTCGCCCTGCAAACTGAAAAATTGGTTATCCGCTTCGACGGCAGTTAATAACTTGAGCTCAGATTTTCCCTGCAAGGAAATCAATAACCGAGTGAAGGGATTTAATAAGGCGCGTGTTGGCGATTTGCGCTGACGCATGCCCCGCGCCACAGCGGACAGACGCCCATGATCAGGCGTAAAAAAATCAATCAACAGACTGGTGTCACGATAAGGTCGTGTATGCAGGATAAAGGCAGGCTGTAACTCCAGGCGCATCACCATTATGCAAATTACCCAAAAATCTACCGCAATGATTTATGTGATTGATAAGCCATCGTCTTGTTTTACAGCGTGCAGTTTAGCGGTTGCTGTTAAAACTCGTTGTAGCCCAGGCTGCGTAGCGCACGCTCATCATCCGACCAGCCGGCTTTTATTTTAACCCAGAGGTTTAACATCACTTTGGTTTCAAATAATTTTTCCATATCCAGGCGCGCTTCCTGACCAATCAACTTGATGCGCTCGCCTTTATTGCCGATAAGAATTTTCTTTTGTCCGTCACGCTCTACTAAAATCAGGGCCGAAATGGTTAACAGGCTGCCCTGGTGGGCGAACTCTTCGATCTCTACCGCCATCTGATAAGGCAATTCATCACCCAGCTGTCGGGTAATTTTTTCCCGTACAATTTCCGCCGCCATAAACCGTGAGCTGCGATCGGTAATCTGATCTTCAGGGTATAAATGCACGCCTGCCGGCAGAAACTCTGCCAACAAGGCATCAAGGCGATCCAGATTAATATCGCGCAGCGCCGACAGCGGGATGATCTCCGCCGCGTTCAGCTTTTCACCCAGCTGTTGGAGATGCGGCAGCAGCACCTCTTTTTGCTCAAGTTGATCGACCTTGTTAACGGCAATAATCACCGGACAGGATGCATTACTCAGCTGCCGGGCTACCATTTCGTCTTCTTCTGTCCAAATCAATTTATCCACAACAAACACCACCACGTCGACATCTTTAATAGCAGTGCTGGCCGCGCGATTCATATACCGGTTGATGGCTTTAGGCTGGCTCAAATGCAAGCCCGGGGTATCAACAAAAATGATCTGGGTGTCGCCTTCGGTTTTTATCCCGATCACATTGTTGCGGGTAGTCTGTGGCTTGCGCGAAGTGATACTGATTTTTTGGCCAAGCATATGATTGAGCAGCGTCGACTTCCCTACATTAGGGCGGCCCACTATCGCAACATAGCCACAACGGGTATTTTTTGGATCGTTTGACATAGCTTGACCTTTGAGATGACGGGAGTCTTGCCCGACAACGTATGCAGAACTACAAAGACGTGGTGTATTCGTTCAGGTGTGCATTACGCACTGCCATTAGCCGCTTCAACCGGCGAAGATTTTAAATCTTGAGCGCGCGCAGCACCTCTGCGGCGGCCTGCTTTTCAGCCTCGCGGCGACTGGATGCCTGGGCACGCGCACTTTTTTTCTGCAGCGCCACCCGGCATTCAATGGTAAAGCGTTGCGCATGCGCCTCACCCGACGCTTCTACCAGTATGTACTCAGGTAAGGGTTGCTGTTGCGCTTGCATGTATTCCTGCAAGCGGGTTTTTGCATCTTTATCCACCTCAACCAGTGACAAAGATTGCAGGCGCAGCGCAAACCAACTCAGCACCCGCGTGCGACATTCGTCTAATCCCGCTTCGGTGTACATAGCGCCGATAATTGCTTCGACCGTATCCGCCAGAATGGATTCGCGGGTATGGCCGCCACTTTTCATTTCACCTTCGCCGAGAATCAGGCACTCACCAATATTAAATTCACGCCCAATTTCAGCCAGGGTTTTACCTTTGACCATCATTGAGCGCAAACGGCTGAGCTGCCCTTCGCGTGCTTCGGCAAATTGCTGGAACAAGGCTTCACCGATCAGGAAATTTAAAATGGAGTCGCCGAGAAATTCGAGCCGCTCATTGTTGTGCGCGCCTGAACTGCGATGGGTCAACGCCAATCGCAGCAATGCCTGGTCCTGAAATACATAGCCCAGACGCTGCTGTAAGCGTTGATATTTAATTGACTCCATATCCTTCATTAAATCGGTTACAGACCTACAGGTTTGCAGCACTGATTGGGCATAGTGCTGTCGAGATGGTTTTGAAAAGTCACCGCTACGTCCACGGTACGCAACAGCGGAGCGTTGTCGAACAGGGTGGTGCGGGCTTCATAATCAATCGTAATCAAGACTTTTTTGGATTCGCGTTTGATCACAATATTTTGCGGGCCGGTGCCCCGTACGTTGTTGATGGTGTAAAAGTTACTCAGCTTACGTTTGATTTCCGCATCGGTCATTTCTTCCAGGGAAGAACCCGGTTCTACCAAGCTGCGCAAGGCCGAAATAACGTAGCGATTTTCCGCATACAAAGGCACGATTTTAAACGCGCAGAGTAAAAAGAAGCCGGCCACAATCAACACTAAAATCCAGGCTAAAAGCGTCAAACCCTGTTGTTTTTTTAACGTTTTCATCGGGAGATCCTGTTTAGTTATTGGAAAAATAAATCGCTTAATTGATGACACCCGCGCGTTCAAAACTGGGCAGACTGAAAAGTGATTCCCAGTGCATCCACACGGCGAAGGCTTTACCCACAATGGCTGTTTCGGACACCACACCCCAGTCGCGGCTGTCAGCGCTGTTATCGCGGTTGTCGCCCATCATAAAATAATGCCCTTCCGGCACCCGCCACTCACCCATGTAATGGCGATTGGGTGTGCCACTTAAGACGCCGGGCACCACATTTTTTTTCGCTTGATAAGTGGCTTCACCCAAGGTTTCGGTCACTTGGCGATAATAGGGATTACTCGCGGGCAACAGCGCCTGCAACTCTTCTTCGACAGCCTCGCCGTTGATATATAGCACATGATTGAGATATTGAACGTGATCGCCCGGCAATCCAATCACGCGCTTGATAAAGTAGGTATCCGGCATATGTGGCGGAAAAAACACCATCACATCACCGCGCTTCGGCTGATTGATATCGATGATTTTTTTATTGATCACGGGCAAGCGAATGCCGTAGGTGAATTTGTTGACCAGAATAAAATCTCCCACTTCCAGCGTCGGCTCCATCGAACCTGAAGGAATCTGGAAGGGTTCGGCAATAAACGAACGCAGCACGAAGACCAGCAGCAGTACCGGAAAGAAGGATTTGCTGTACTCGATCAGCACCGGTTCTTTTTCTGCTGCAGCGCGAGCGGTCTCATAGGCACGCAGGGCTGATTGATGCTCCGCCTTGGCTTTAGTGTCGGTTAACTCGGCTTCGGTGCGACTGTTAACACGGGCGAATTGCTGCTCAACCGCTGCAACTTTTGCCTTGCGTGGACGCGCTGATACCAATATGTCGTACAACCAGACAAGGCCGGTGATAAATACCGCCAGCGTCAGAATCAAGGGGAGATTGATATTCATGGGTGATCCCTGTCAGGTACTGCTGCCGCAAGCGTCCCATGCGCATGGGCCGGGCGCCGCACGACCGGCGCACTAGGCTGCTTCACCAGGTTTAAATTAATTATCGAGTTTCAGCACTGCAAAAAACGCGGCCTGGGGAATTTCGACATTGCCCACTTGCTTCATGCGTTTCTTGCCTGCTTTTTGCTTCTCTAACAGTTTCTTTTTACGGCTCGCGTCACCGCCATAACATTTAGCCGTCACGTCCTTGCGCAAGGCTTTAACCGTAGAGCGCGCGACTATCTGGCCACCGATGGCGGCCTGAATGGCCACATCGTACATCTGCCGCGGAATCAGCTCTTTCATCTTATCGGTCAGCTGGCGGCCCATCAGATGCGATTTATCGCGGTGAACAATAAGCGCCAAGGCGTCTACTTTTTCACTGTTGATTAGCACATCCAGGCGCACCAAGCGTGCTTCCTGGAAACGCAGGAAACTGTAATCCAGTGACGCAAAACCACGGCTGACTGATTTGAGCCGGTCAAAGAAGTCGGTCACTACTTCGTTCATCGGCAACTCATAACGCACCGCGACTTGACTGCCGGTAAACTGCAAATCTTTTTGCACACCGCGCTTTTCAACGCAGAGCGTAATCACACTGCCCAAATGCTCCTGCGGCACCAGAATATTAGCTTCCACGATGGGCTCACGCATTTCAGCGATCAAGCCCGGCTCGGGCAGCTTGGAGGGGTTATCCACATAGATGGTTTCACCCTTGTTGTTCACCACCTCGTACACCACGGTCGGCGCCGTTGTGATCAAATCGAGATTGTATTCACGCTCTAACCGCTCCTGGATGATCTCCATATGGAGCATTCCGAGGAAGCCGCAACGAAATCCAAAACCCAAGGCATCGGAGCTTTCTGGCTCGTAGAACAAAGACGCATCGTTCAAGGTCAGCTTGGCAAGTGCTTCGCGGAAATCTTCGAAATCATCCGCGCTAACGGGAAACATACCGGCATAAACTTGCGGCTTTACTTTTTGGAACCCTTCCAGCGCCGGCACATCAGATGTCTGCGCGTGGGTAATGGTGTCCCCTACGGGCGCGCCATGAATATCTTTAATACCGGCGACGACAAAGCCTACTTCACCCGCTTTTAGCTCTTTCAGCTGAGTCAATTTAGGGTTAAACACCCCCACCCCATCCACAATCTGTTGTTTGCCAATGGATTTGGTGATGATTTTATCTTTAAGGCGCAAAGTGCCCTGCTTCACGCGCACCAGCGACACCACCCCCAGATAGTTGTCGAACCAGGAGTCGATAATCAGCGCTTGTAAGGGGGCGTCGACATTGCCGACCGGAGGCGGCACCAGGCGCACCAGTTCTTCCAATACATCTTCCATGCCCAAGCCGGATTTGGCGCTGCAGCGCACCGCTTCGCTGGCATCGATGCCGATAATATTTTCAATTTCGTCCGCCACTCGCTCCGGTTCAGCCTGAGGCAAATCCATTTTGTTCAGTACCGGGATAACTTCCAGCCCCTGCTCGATGGCGGTGTAGCAGTTGGCAACTGATTGCGCCTCTACCCCTTGTGCCGCATCGACAACCAACAACGCACCCTCACACGCCGCCAGAGAACGGGATACCTCATAGGTGAAGTCCACGTGTCCGGGTGTGTCAATGAAGTTGAGCTGATAGGTTTTGCCATCGCGCGCCTTGTAAGACAAGGTCACGCTGTGCGCCTTAATGGTAATGCCGCGCTCGCGCTCAAGATCCATGGAATCAAGCACTTGGGCCGCCATCTCCCGATCGGTAAGGCCGCCACATAGCTGGATAAAGCGGTCTGCGATGGTGGATTTACCGTGGTCAATGTGGGCGATGATAGAGAAGTTGCGAATATGGCTAAGATCGGTCACTGGAAGTCGGATACTTATGTAGGTGATAGAAGATGATTCAGCGAAGTGAGCCCTCGCTGGAAAGGCGGCAGTTTAGCGTATTTGCAGAAACGGCGCTATGTGCGCAGAAAACGCCGGGATTGGACGACCGGATCAAAACTGACCTGAATCACAGGTTACTCAGCAGAGCGGCAGCCAGGGTGGCTGCCGCTGTTACGCCTTATCATCCGCAGGCGATATGAAGGGATTATTTAAGGGTAATGGTATGGAACACCGGCTGACCATTACGGAAGAAACGGATCGCCTGGGGTTCACCCTTGGGCAGCTCGCTGCTGACCTTGTGATAGTCCGCCAGCGTCTCAATGTCGTTAAACCCGAGTTGATCAATCACATCGCCAGCTCTTAAGCCCGCCTGAGCTGCCGGACTGTTGGGGCGAACGCTTGTGACCACGACGCCGCTTGCAACGTTATTCCGTCCGCGATTTTGTGGCGATACCTCTTCCACAATCAGCCCCAGCGCGTCGGCCTCCGGCGCCGTTTGGGAAGGCAGTGTTGAGGGCTGCTCCTGCCCCGCATCGGCCACCTGTAACACGCCCACCGTTACCCGGATAACCTCTTCCTTGCCTTTGCGCATCACCACCACGGGTACTTTAGTATTCGGTGGCGTACGCCCCACCAGATAGGGCAAGTCAGCCTGGGTAGTCACATCCCGGCCGTTGAATTTGATAATGACGTCGCCGACTTTAATACCGGCTTTGGCCGCCGGCCCTTGAGGTTCAAGATCAGCCACCAACGCACCGATAACCCGATCCAGACCAAAGGATTGAGCGAGATCTTTATCGACTGCCTGGATCACCACGCCCAGCCAGCCACGGTCCACGCGACCCTTTTCTTTTAATTGCGCCACTACCTCTTCGGCCACCGCCGATGGAATCGCAAAAGAAAGTCCGATAGAGCCGCCAGTACGGGTATAGATTTGCGAGTTGATGCCCACCACTTCACCGTTCAGATTAAAAAGCGGACCACCGGAGTTGCCCGGATTGATGGCGACATCCGTTTGAATAAAAGGTACGTAACCGCTTTCGCTCCGTTCACCGGGAATGCTGCGGCCGATGGCGCTGACAATACCGGCGCTGGCGGAATAATCGAGTCCAAATGGCGAGCCAATAGCCAACACCCACTGCCCAACTTTTAACGAATCAGGCTTAGCAAATTTCAACACCGGCAAGTCGGTGGCATCAATTTTTAACAGTGCCAGATCAGAGCGCGCATCACTGCCTACCAAGGTAGCTTTAAATTCACGCTGATCGATCAGACGGACATTGATTTCATCCGCCCCCTCAATGACGTGGTTATTGGTGGCGATGTAGCCGTCCGAAGAAATAATAAAACCCGAGCCCATGGCGCTGAAATTGCGCTCCGGCAGGTCGTAATGCTCGAACAGCTCACGAAAAATTTCGGGGATATTGTGTGGTGAAGGAGAGGGCTGCATGCGCGGATGGGGCACCGCGCGCGTGCTGGTCGTAATCTTGACCACCGCTGGCGATTTTTCTTCAATCAGTTCCGTAAATTCTGGCAGGCCGTGGGCGAACACCTGGCCTATCCCCAGGGATAGCCCCAGCATCAGCACCAGCGCCAACACCCCATTAATCATCGCTTTTCCGGTTTTAAACATGAATGTTTCTACCTCTGTCACAGTTACACTTTTTTATTAACGCAACGTCTATTGGTACACCACCTGACTGCTGCAGCGCCGGGTGGCCCAGCGGGTAATTAACACGCTGGCAGATGATTTCTTCCGCCCGAGCGCGCAGGCCTCTGACCAGAGCACTGGCAATAAATTCCACTCTGTGGCGTCAAGATCATCACCAAGACAGGCGTAAAGAAGGGAGAATTATTCTGAGATAGAAAAGCGCGACACCCCTCAAGACGAGGCGTCGCGCTCAAGGCGCAAGGTCACCCGACGATTGAGTGCGCGCCCTTGAGCGGTTTTATTGGAGGCTACCGGATAGCGCTCACCGTGCCAGCGCGTGACCAGATAATCCGCCGGTATATTCGCGCTTAGTAAGTATTCAGCGATCATTTCCGCACGCCCTTTGGACACTTCCAGGTTATCGGGGCGCCGCCCGACACTGTCCGTATGCCCGTCGATCACAATACTTTGGATGCTGGAGTCGGCTTTTACATAGCGAATCAGCCAATCCAATTTACGTCGCTCGGCGGCGGGAAGACTCTCGGTACCAGAGGAAAAGTAAACGGCGGTACGTTTAACCTGATCAAAATTTGCTGGCAAGAGCGCGGTGAGGCATTGCTGATACTGCTGATAACCCGAGTGAAAATTGATCGGCTCCAGAATCACCCGTGCCGGCGGCTGTCCTTGTGCGGTAGCCGGACGCAGAACCATCAAGCGCTGTCCCGCTTGCAAATGCTGCTGTAGCTGGCGCGCCCGCTCCTGCTCCAGACGCACCTTTTTCTTGTCCGGAGTTATCTCTACGCTACCCAGAGACACGGGTGCCGAGAGCGCCCGCCAGTCGGGCCATAAAGCCTGGAGCTGAGCCTGCCCCGGCATTAACACCGTTTGTTTAAGCTCCAAACTAAATACTTCCTGCTCGCCGGCCCGACGGGTGAACCGCGCAGTACCGTAGTCGCCAACGGCGTGTGACAGCCCGCATTCGAATACCGAGCCGCGTGCGTGCCATTGCGCATCCGTCAACGAGGCAGAGAAAATGCTGGCTGACGCTACACTGGTCCAACCACCCGCGACCAACCATAACGCGAGGAGCGCTGGTCGCCAGGAGTGTGTGTGTCGGAGGCTGTTCATTTTCATCAGGTTTTATCGCTAAATTCGTTTTAATAACCAAAGCATAGACGATTATCGGCCTTTGGCGGCTGCGCTTTAATAACGAATTTGATAGGATGCCGCAGGTTTCACCAGCATTGCACTCAGGCCTTTCATGACTCAAACGCTTTCTATTACCCAACCCGACGATTGGCACATCCATTTGCGCGATGGGGCCGTCCTGCCCCGAACAGTCGCCGACGCTGCCAGCAACTTTCAGCGCGCCATCGTAATGCCCAATCTCGTACCGCCCGTCATGACCACGGCGCAGGCGCTGGATTACCGGGATCGCATTCTGGCCGCACGCCCTGCGGGCAGTGAATTTGAGCCATTGATGGTGCTCTACCTTACGGATAATACGGACCCCGCTGAAATTGCCCGCGCCAAAGCGGCCGGCATTCACGCTGCCAAACTTTATCCTGCCGGCGCCACCACCAATTCTGCTTCCGGTGTGACCGATATCCGCAAAATCTACCCGGTGCTGAACGCCATGCAGGAGGCGGGCATGCTGCTGCTACTGCACGGTGAAGTAACCGATGCGGCGATCGATATTTTTGATCGGGAAAAGGTATATCTGGAGAAAATCCTGAGTGGTGTGATCCGCGATTTTCCCACCCTGAGAATGGTGCTGGAACACATTACGACGGCCGATGCGGCAGAGTTTGTGACCGAAGCGCCAGCCAACATTGCCGCAACCATCACCGCTCATCATCTGCTGTATAACCGCAACCACATGCTGGCTGGTGGTATTCGGCCCCATTACTACTGCCTGCCGATTCTCAAGCGCAACACCCATCAACAGGCATTGATTGCAGCGGCCACCAGCGGCAATCCCAAGTTTTTCCTGGGCACCGATTCCGCGCCCCACGCGCAGCACAAAAAGGAAACCGCTTGTGGTTGTGCGGGCTGCTATACCGCTTACGCTGCAATCGAGTTATATGCAGAAGCATTCGAGGATGCGGGCGCACTCGACAAGCTGGAAGGATTCGCGAGCCATTTCGGTCCTGATTTTTATCAATTGCCGCGCAATACCCACACCATCACCCTGATCAAAAAAGAATGGACCATGCCGGCCAGTCTGCCTTGGGGTGACAACCAGTTAATTCCTCTGCGGGCAGGGGAAGCGCTGCGGTGGCAACGACAACATTAAGGCACAGCCGTGAATCCACCCGAGAACTGCCGCGATCCCGACTCGCCTTTGGCGCAACGCTTTCGCGGTTATTTACCCGTTATTATCGACGTTGAAACTGGCGGTTTTAATGCGCGCTCAGACGCGCTGCTTGAAATTGCCGCGGTAACAATTCGAATGGACCACGAAGGCTTTGTCCACCGCCATGAAACCTTTGCGTTTTGTGTCGAACCCTTCGAAGGCGCCAATATCGAACAAGCCGCCCTCGACTTTACCGGCATTGATCTGGACAGCCCCGACCGGATGGCCGAACCGGAACTAATGGTACTCACCGATCTTTTCAGCGCGGTGCGCCGGGCCGTTAAAGAAAGCGGCTGCACGCGTGCCGTCATGGTTGGCCACAACGCCCATTTTGATTTGGGCTTTGTGAATGCCGCCGTGGAACGCTGCAATATCAAACGCAATCCCTTTCATCCCTTCTCCTGTTTTGACACGGCAACGCTGGCCGGTTTGGCATTCGGTCAAACGGTACTCGCAAAAGCCTGTCGTGCAGCCAATATTGAATTCAACAATAGCGCTGCCCACTCAGCGGCCTATGATGCGGAACGTACTGCCGAGCTCTTCTGCTATATCGTTAACCGCTGGTACGAGTTGGGCGGATGGATGCCGGTGATGGACGACGGCGACGAAGAAACCGACGCGCTTTGATCACGCCCGAGATCGTTAAGCAAGCCTGGGATCATTGACCAGGCCTGAAATCACTGATCATAAAATCTGTTCTTTGATCAATAAAAGAACAGTCTTTTCTGTTCGCTTAGCCCGGCGGTCAGGCTAAATTTAGAGGGTTTACTCTACTTTGCGTCCAGACCTTTTTTGACGCTGTAAAAACGCTGCAGCGATTGTTATGCTAGAGCAAATTATTAATAACAACCCCTCCCATTTACGGGATTTGCAGGAGCCGCTATGACCCAGCAACAAAAGTTTTTCGTTGTCGTTGACCCCTCTGCTGAGCAACATATTGCTCTGGAACGCGCAATCATCATTGCTACCTTAAGCAAAGCTAAGCCGTTTATTTATGTCTTCGTTGCGGTCGACCCGGAAGCGACAGATACCCGTGCTGTTAATGACAGCCTGTTTCGCACCCAGGATTGGTTTGATGAAAAAATCCGCCAACCGTTAGCCGAGGCAGGGCTGGAATGTTTAATCGAAGTGTCGTGGTCGAGTGAGTGGCAAGAATCTATTCGTCAATCCGCCAAACGGTTTGGCGCCAACCTGATTTACCTGCCGGTCCACGCTAAAACCAGCAGCAGCCGCTTTACCTTTTCGGAATCCAAGTGGGAACTATTTAAAGGGGCTCACTGCCCGGTGGTATTGATCCGCCCCGGCGCTCAAGCACAGCGTAAAGTCATTCTGGCCGCGGTTAACTTCCAGGCACAGCGTGAAGTACAGCAGGAGCTGAACAAAAAGATTTTGGAGCACGCCAAGTTTTATGCCGATGCCTACGGTGCCGAGCTCCACGTGATCAACGGTTATATGGACTCTATGAACTACCCGGATCGCGGTCGTCTGGTTAACAAAACCGGTCTGCCGTCCAATCGGGTCCACGTGAAAAATGGCTATACCTCGGATGTGGTATCCGCACTGGCTGATGAAATTCACGCTGACCTGGTAGTAATGGGTACCCTTGGCCAAAACGGCATGACCAAAACCCGTCGTGGTAATACCGCGGAGCGTTTGATTGCTGCAGTCGATAGTGATGTGATGGTCGTCAACCACGGTTAATGGATTGACCTGCATCGAAAATTGACCTGCATCGAAAAACGCGTCAGCCCGGGTCTTTACCCGGGCTGATTTGTTTATGAAGAGCGCTAATAATCGCCGAAGGCATCAGACAAAGGAGATTTTAGTCAGCGCGCTGACGTCCCGACAAGCTATCTAATTCCTGCCGCACATACGCCAGCCAATAATCAAAAGCCCGACGCATTTGCATGACCCGGATCTGGTGATTATTGTCATCCCAACTACGCCCAAGATCCCAGGTATCCGTGAAGGTCGCCAACAGCTGCCCATCCAGTGAGTCGTACATCTCCAGCACCAGTGTTATCCGGCTGGTACTTTGTAAATAGGTTTCCATCGCAGGTGCGGTGGGTATCAAATCGGGGGAGGCTACCCGGGTAATCGCGGCGCTCACGAACAGCACATCCTGATCCGCATCCAGCGCCGTGGCATAGGTACCGTCTGCTATCAGATGATCGACCACCGCAGCCGTGTACAACTCCCGGTAAAAGCGCTTGTCCTCCGGTGTTAACACCAGCGGCTGGGTGCTGCCGGCAATCGCAATCTGCTCGAGATTTAAATCGGCGAGTAACAATCTGGTATAGCGGGAAAAGTTAACATCCGGTACGACAAAAAAGCCTTCGGGCGCTTCCGGTGCTTGCTCAGCAGCCGGTGCAGCAGCGCGGCTATCAGCGTCGGATTTGGTGGCCGTGCCGGTAGCACAGGCCTGCAGCAGAAGCAGGCCTGCAAATATTACCCAGAAATATAAGTACCTGATCATCGCTGCTCTGTCCCTTTGCTGAATAATTACGGCGATAAAAAAGGAGGCCGCAGCCTCCTTTTTTATCGTTCAGGTATTAACTCACAAACACCCGGGCATTGCGGAACAAGCGCAACCAGGCACCGTCTTCCTGCCAGTGATCCGGATGCCAGGAGTTGGTCACCGTGCGGAACACCCGCTCCGGGTGCGGCATCAAAATTGTGGCCCGGCCATCACGGCTGGTCACACTGGTGATTCCCAGTGGGGAACCATTCGGGTTAGCCGGATAGCTTTCGGTAACCTGTAAATGGTTGTCGATATAGCGCGCCGCGACTGTGCCGCTTTCGTCGCAGAATTGCAGCGCTGCCGCGTTGGCAAATTCGGCATAACCTTCACCGTGGGCAACCGCCACCGGCATGTGCGAACCAGCCATACCCTGGAAGAGTACCGACGGTGACGGCTGGATTTGTACCAGGCTGACCCGCGCCTCAAACTGCTCGGAAAGATTGCGCACAAAACGCGGCCAGTGATCGGCTCCCGGAATCAGGGTTTTCAGGTTGGACATCATCTGACAGCCATTGCATACGCCGAGGCTGAAGGTGTCTTTACGATGGAAGAACTGGGAAAACTGATCTCGCAACTTGTTATTAAACAAAACAGTTTTGGCCCAACCTTCACCCGCTCCCAGTACGTCGCCGTAAGAGAAGCCACCACAGGTAACCACGCCTTTAAAACTGTCGAGTGAAACACGGCCCGACAGCAAATCGCTCATGTGCACATCCACTGCGCGGAAGCCGGCGCGGTCAAAAGCTGCCGCCATTTCGACGTGACCGTTAACACCCTGCTCACGCAGAATGGCCACTGAGGGACGCACGCCACTATTAATGAAGGGGGCAGATATATTTTCCTGGGGGTCGTAGGTCAGCTTGACGCTCAGCCCCGGATCATTCTGCAACAACCGCTCGAACTCCTGCTTCGCGCACTCAGGATTATCGCGCAGCGCCTGCATGCGGTAGCTGGTTTCTGACCAGAGGCTCTGCAGAATCACCCGGGACTGGTCGAAAATCATTTCGCCATCCTGTTTGATATGCAGCCAGTCCTCATCATTAGGCTGACCGATAACCTGCACGCGATTTACGCCGGCATCAACAAAACGTGCCATCACGGCAGCGGTATGTTCACGACTGACTTGCAAGACAGCGCCGGGCTCTTCGCTGAAGAGTACCGCCAGCGCATCGTCGCCGAGGTTGCTGATATCAATATCCAGACCACAGCGACCCGCAAAGGCCATTTCCGCTACAGTGACGAACAAGCCCCCATCACTGCGATCGTGGTAGGCCAGCAGTTCATCCGCAGCAAGGCTCGCTTGCATCGCTTCAAAGAAGCCTTTCAATTCAGCGGGGTTGTCCAGATCCGCTGGCGCCTCGCCCAACTGGTTGTAGACCTGCGCCAAAATGGAACTACCCAGGCGATGCTTGCCGCCGCCGAGATCCACCAGAATCAAATCCGTGGCGCCTTTGTCGGTGCGAATTTGCGGCGTCACTGTCTGACGCACATCGAGCACCGGGGCAAAGGCTGAAATCACCAGCGATAAGGGTGCGGTTACGGCTTTTTCCTGCCCATCCTCGTTCTGCCAAGCGGTGCGCATAGACATGGAATCTTTACCGACTGGAATGGTGATACCCAGCGCCGGACACAATTCCATACCCACGGCTTCTACGGTGCGGTAGAGCTTCTCGTCTTCACCCTGATGGCCGGCGGCGCACATCCAGTTGGCCGAGAGTTTGACATCGCTCAGCTTGTCAATGCGGGTCGCGGCAATATTGGTGATGGCTTCGGCAATTGCCAGGCGTCCTGATGCGGGTGCATCCAGCAGTGCAACCGGGGTGCGCTCACCCATACTCATCGCTTCACCGCGATAACTGTCGTAGCTGATCGTGGTTACCGCACAGTCGGCTACCGGCACCTGCCAGGGACCGACCATCTGATCGCGCACCACCATGCCACCGACGGAGCGGTCACCAATCGTAATCAGGAAGCTTTTGTTGGCCACTGCCGGGTGCTTGAGAACCCGCTCGGCGGCATCGTTAATATTCACTTCAGCGGTGATAAATGGCTGCGTGCTGCCCTGATAGCGCTGCGCGGTCCGGTGCATTTTTGGCGGTTTGCCGAACAGCACGGACATGGGCAGATCAACGGGTTTGGCCTCAAAGTGTTGATCGTTAACCAACAGGTGTTTTTCGCTGGTGGCTTCGCCGACCACGGCATACGGACAGCGCTCGCGCTGGCAGAGTGCTTCAAAGCGCGGTAAATCGTCAGGCTGGATGGCCAGTACGTAACGCTCCTGGGATTCGTTACACCAGATCGCCAGCGGGCTCATGCCCGGCTCATCGTTGGGCACCTTACGCAGTTCAAAGCTGCCGCCGCAGCCACCATCTTTTACCAGCTCCGGGAAAGCGTTGGACAAACCACCCGCGCCCACGTCGTGAATAAAGGCAATGGGGTTGTTCTCGCCCTGCTGCCAACAGGCATCGATCACTTCCTGACAGCGCCGTTCCATTTCCGGGTTCTGGCGCTGGACAGAAGCAAAGTCCAGATCTTCTGACGAAGTACCCGATGCCATGGACGAAGCGGCACCGCCGCCCAAACCAATCAGCATCGCGGGGCCGCCAAGCACCACGAGTTTTGCGCCCGGCTCAAAGGGCGGCTTCTCGACGTGCTCGGCTTTGATATTGCCGTAGCCGCCGGCCAGCATGATCGGCTTGTGGTAACCGCGCCGCTCACCGTCAAAATCTTCTTCGAAGGTGCGGAAATAACCGCAGATGTTCGGACGCCCAAATTCGTTATTAAAGGCCGCACCGCCGAGGGGACCATCGAGCATGATGTCGAGTGCGGTGACAATGCGCTCCGGCTTGCCGTAATCCTGCTCCCAGGGCTGAACAAAGTCGGGAATCTGCAGGTTAGACACCGTAAATCCGGTTAACCCTACTTTGGGCTTGGAACCCCGGCCCACGGCACCTTCATCGCGGATTTCGCCACCGGCACCGGTGCCCGCACCGGAGAAAGGCGAAATCGCCGTGGGGTGGTTGTGGGTTTCTACCTTCATTAATAGATGGATGGGCTCCTGGTGATAGCCATAGGCCTTACTGCCGGGCTCCGGATAAAAGCGTCCGCCTTCGGCGCCGGCAACCACCGCCGCGTTGTCGGCGTAAGCTGACAACACATTGTCACCACCAACTTCGTTGGTATTCTTGATCATTTTAAACAAGCTGCGCGCCTGGTCTTCGCCATCGATCGTCCAGGTCGCATTAAAAATCTTGTGGCGGCAGTGCTCGGAGTTGGCCTGCGCAAACATCATCAATTCCACGTCCACCGGGTTGCGCCCGAGGCCCAGGAAGCTCTCCACCAGATAATCGATTTCATCGTCTGCCAACGCCAGACCCAATTCGCGGTTGGCAGTTTCCAGGGCCGCGCGGCCGCCACCCAGAATATCAACCGTGGTTTGCGGAGCCGGCTGTTGCTTGATAAAGAGCTGTGCGACTGCATCAAAATCGGCAAAAACGGCCTCTACCATCCGGTCATGCAGGACTGCCGCAAGGGCCGCCTTATCGGCCTCGGCAAAGGTACCAGTGACATAGTAGGCAACGCAGCGTTCAATCCGGCGTACCCGGCTCAGGCCCGTATTGCGGGCAATATCGGTGGCCTTGGAGGCCCAGGGTGAAATGGTGCCAATGCGAGGGCCCACTAAAAATAATTCGCCCTCATGGCTGACCGCCGAATTCCGGGTAGGACCATAGGTCAGCAGTTGCTTAAGTACGGCCTCCTGCGACTCATCGAGCGGTGCAGAGACATCGACAAAATGGACAAATTCGGCAATCACGCCCGTCACAGCAGCTACTTGTTGCTGCAGATTGAGCAGAAGTTTTTGAAGGCGAAAAGAGGATAAAGCAGGAGCACCACGCAAAATCAGCATAGGGGAACAAAGCCTCAAAGCATCGGAGGGTTTTTGAAGAGCGCGCATTGTACTTGATCTGCTCCCGCAAGGCAGCTTTTCTGCTGCAAAACCTGCACCCGCCAGCTGCTGCGCTTAGCGCGCCTGCCCCTCCCGGCCATGGCGCAGGGATTTCCGGTAAAAAACGCACAGTGAAAGCGCTCGGATTCTGCTTCAATGCGGCGGTTTGCCTCCTCTGAGCACTTCAAGTGGAGGCAAAAATAGCCCTGAGATTCCCTGTAAAAGGCGATTACACGGCCTGTCCGCTACTATAGTTTTGATCAAAAAACAAGCTGGCACACCGCAGTTTTTGCCGCTAAAATCGCGCAAATTTTTTGGACGAGCCACTGGTATTGGCGTACAAAGCTGTTGTTGTCGCCTTGACCACGGAGAGACTCTTATCCGTAAAACCGGAGAAAACTCTATATGGATATCGATCGACGCGCCAAAAAGAGACACCCAGGGTTGTCCCGCCTGTTTACGGGAATCGTCATCATTCTCTGCTCAGTTTTACTCGTTCGCAGTTATCACCCCGACACCTTGGGTCGAATTCTGGAAGCTGGCGAACTGCACGTTATCTCCCGCAACGGCCCCACCACTTATTATGAAGGCCCTGAAGGCCTGACCGGTTTTGAATACACCCTCCTTAAAGGCTTTGCCGATGAATTGGGGATAGAGCTGGTCATCCATAATGAAGAAAGCATGGGTGCAATCTTGAGTCACATTAACCGTGGCACTCATCATCTGGCCGCGGCAGCCATTACGGTGACTCCCCGACGCAGCAATAAAGTCGTTTTCAGCCAGCCTTTTATCGAAGTCCAGCCGCAGCTGGTTTATCACACCCAGAGCACAGCGCCTGCCTCGGTGGTAGACCTTATGGGTCGGGATATTGTGGTGCTGGCCCAGTCGGCGCATGTCGAGCACCTGCGGGACATGCGCGAAATCTATCCTGAGTTGAGCTGGCGCGAGCTGCAGGGTGTCGAGATGATCGATCTGCTGGAGATGGTGCAACGCGGCGAAGCGGATGCGGCCATCGTCGATTCCAATGCGTACGATCTGCATCGATACGCTTACCCCCATGTGCAGGTCGCTTTTGATCTCAGCGAGGCGCAACATCTGGCCTGGGCGTTTCCTCCCGGCAGTGACACCAGCCTGTACGATGCCGCCCAGGCCTATCTGGCACGAATCAGCAGCGATGGCACCTTGGCGCAAATTACCGACAGCTTCTTTGAGCCTATGCCCATTGAAGAAGTAGCCGCCATTGACGCGCTGATGTTTACCCAGCGTCTGGAACAGCGCCTGCCCCTGTGGGAAGCGAATCTGCGTGCTGCGGCGGAAGAATATGCGCTTGAGTGGGAGCTGCTGGCATCCATCAGTTATCAGGAATCCCATTGGGATCCGGCCGCCGTGTCCTATACCGGGGTGCGCGGTTTAATGATGTTGACCTCTGCCACGGCAAAAGACATGGGCGTTACCGATCGCGTCGATCCCACCCAAAGTATTTTTGGCGGGGCGCGCTATTTCAGAAGTTTACTGGGGCGGATTCCCGCGCGCGTTACCGATCCCGATGACCGTCTTTATATGGCGCTGGCGGCCTACAATGTCGGCCTGGGCCACCTGGAAGATGCACGGGTGCTGACTGAACGGCACGGTGACGATCCCAACAAGTGGGCTGATGTGCGCAAATATCTGCCGCTGTTGGCCAAGCGTCAATACTATACCCAGACCAAACACGGTTACGCACGGGGCTGGGAGCCAGTGCATTACGTGAAGAAAGTGCGCAGCTATCGCAAGATTTTAAAGTGGTACAGCGTGCAGGAAGAACGACGCATGGCCGTTGCGCAGTATGACAACCGCATCAGTAAGCGCCAGGGCAAAATGGAAAACGTGGCCACACCCAGTCAAAACAATTTGAATAACTCGGCATTGTCGGTGCTCTAACCGGTTAAGCCTCGCTCTCCCCCTCCTGCTGGCGGGCCGCTTTTGTCTGCGCCCGCCGCCGTTTGAAAAAGTCGCTCAATTGATGTTGACACTCCTGCGCCAGCACGCCGCTGACACAGTTCACCCGATGGTTTAAAAAACTGCTGTCCAGCAGGCGGTTCTGGCTGGCAATGGCACCGGCCTTGGGTTCAGCCGTGCCATACACCAAACGTTCAATCCGCGCATGCACCAAGGCACCGGCGCACATGGTGCACGGCTCCAGCGTGACATAAAGGGTGGTACCGGGCAGACGGTAATTGCCCAGCTGCTGGGCGGCCATTCGCAGCGCCATAATTTCCGCGTGGGCCGTTGGGTCATGGGCACTGATGGGTTGATTAAAGCCTTCGCCGAGCATTTGCCCATTGTGCACGAGCACGGCTCCCACTGGCACCTCGCCGAGAGCTTCACCCTGAGCCGCCAACCGCAAGGCGTAGCGCATCCAATGATCATCCTGCTCCGTGATTGCCGTCTGGGTCTCACTCGCGGTTAGCTGCTTCATGCATTGGCCCAAGGTAAAGGTGGAAATTGACCCAGATCGGCGGCACTCATGGGATGCATAAACTGAAAGCGGGGTTGTTCGACATCGTCTATCACTACCGACTCGGTAAACATCGCCAATGGTCTCACCCACCAGGAAAAATCACCGTAGAGACAGCGATACACCACCAGCCGCTCACCCGTCTCACTGTGCGTGACCAGATTGAACACCTGATATTCCTGACCTTTGTAGTGGCGATAACGTCCGGGCGTAAGCGACATATTATTTTCCATGATCGTTGGTTTGCGTCAATCAGCGCGCTGCCGGGTTTAACCGGGGCAACAGCGCACGACAGACGACGTAAAAATGACTAGCCGAGAACGCCATCAGCTTTTAATTGTTGAATAGCTTCCGGCGTCATTTGTAACAGTGATTGGAGTACTTCATCGGTGTGGCTGCCTATCGCACCACCAGGCCAATCGGTAGCACCGGGCGTGCGCTCAAGCTTGGGCAAGACGGCGGGAATTTTAAGCGGTTTGCCATCAATTTCCACTCGTTCAAATAAACCGCGCTCCTCGAAGTGCGGGTCGGCCAGCATATCGGCCACATTGTATATCGGGCCACCGGGTACCCGCGCCTGCTCAAGTAGTTGCAAAATTTCTTCGGAGTTTTTACTCAAACACCACGCGGCCAGCGCGCGATCAATTTCCTGCTCGTGCTGAACGCGACCGGCGTTGTCCGCCAAGCGCGGATCGCTGGCCATTTCCGGGTGCCCGGCGACGTTCATCAAGCGCTGAAAAATCGAATCACCGTTGCCGCCGATCACGACATATTTGCCATTGCCGCAACGATAAGTATTGGTGGGCACTATCCCGGTCACTGTTGTGCCCGCCGGTTCGCGAATGACTCCGGCACCGTCAAACTCGGGCACCACCGCTTCCATCAGGTTAAACATGGCTTCATAGAGAGCGACATCAACCACCTGCCCGGCCCCACTGTCACTCCGCTGGCGCTCAAGCAACGCCAACACAATGCCTAAAGCGGCATGCAGTCCGGCAATGGTATCGCCAATACTCAAATTGGGACGCACTGGCGCTTCACCGGGAAAACCATTGACGTAACGAAAGCCACTGATGCCTTCGCAAACGGACGCAAAACCCGGCTTGTTGGCATAAGGGCCCGTCTGGCCGTAACCCGAAATGCGCGCATAGATCACGCCGGGGTTTGTCTCTTTTACCGCAGTCGGCCCCAGCCCCCAAGACTCCATGACACCCGGACGAAAGTTTTCAATCACCACATCGGCGGTATCAATTAAACGGCGCGCGAGGGTTTGGCCTTCCGGCTTTTTTAAATCCAGTGAAATACTTTTTTTGTTGCGACCCAAGCTGCGCCACCAGAGTGAGGTGCCGTTATCCAGCACGCGCCAGCCGCGAATAGGATCGCCTTCCGGTGGCTCAATTTTTATGACCTCAGCCCCAAAATACGCCAACATGCATCCGGCAAAAGGGCCGGCAAGCAACTGACCCACTTCGATAACACGAATGCCGTCCAACGGACGACGGGATTTTTCAGGCATCATTCTTCCCCGGGATAAATAGCGGCCCCACGATACCACGGGCCAAAAATAAACCCGCGCATAGTAGCAGCTGCTGACACCTCAGCCCACCGAGCTTTTATTAATCTTATTGCACGTTCTATAAATCCTGTTGCTCGCGCTATGAATCTTATTTCACCCTCAATGAATTTTGTTGCACGCGCGAACGATCTTGTTGCGCATTTGTATCGAAGAGGGTGGATACCGCGAATGAATGTGTGCTCCGATACAGAGCGATGCTCCCAGCTGTTATAGATTAGATTTTAATTCAATGACTCGGCGCGGTTCATCACGCAGTTGCACACGCTAGCCTGAATTTTCCTCCAGCATCTGTCCGCCGCACTTACCCGGTCGCTCCACGCAGCGTGGCTAAATCCACCTAAAGCCACCTGCCCTGTTTGCTTGCGCATTTAAATCAACAAGGAAAATTGCCGATGGATATCGACTGGGCAAAATACATCCCCGAATTAAAACTGTTGCTCATTGCCGCCGGCATTTTTCTACTGCTTTATATTGCCGCACGGATTGCTACTCGCTTGTTGGCACGTCTTGCCCGCCGCTTGCCCTACGTAAGCGAACTGATCACGCGCAGCAAACCGCCCCTGCACTTGTTGGTTCCGCTCTTCGGGTTACAAACGGTTTGGGCCTCCGCGTCCGATGAATTTGTTTTTATTCACACCCTGCGTCACCTCACTACCCTCGCGATTATTCTTGGGTTTACCTGGCTCGGCCTGCGCGTGGTCAAAACCATTCAGTATGTGGTGATGCTTAAAAACCCAATGGATATCGCCGACAACCTCAATGCCCGGCGCATTCAGACCCAGACCCGCGTATTGGTACAAACGCTCTGCGTCTTTGTCATTATTTTTGGCGCGGCAGCCATGCTGATGACCTTTCCCGGTGCCCGTCAGTTTGGCACCAGCCTGCTTGCCTCGGCGGGCCTGGCAGGCTTAGCCGTCGGTTTTGCCGCGCGCCCCGTACTCGGTAATTTAATTGCCGGTTTACAGATTGCGATCACCCAGCCCATTCGGCTTGATGATGTGGTGATTGTCGAAAATGAATGGGGTCGCGTTGAGGAAATTACCGGCACCTATGTCGTCGTCAAAATCTGGGACCAGCGACGCTTGATTGTGCCGCTGCAGTTTTTTATCGAAAATCCTTTTCAAAACTGGACACGGCAGACGTCGACCATTCTTGGATCGGTATTTTTTTGGGTGGATTACGCCATAAAACTGGAACCGTTACGCACAGAACTGGATCGCCTGCTCGAGCAGGTACCGCAGTTATGGGATGGGCAAGTCAAAGTCTTGCAGGTGACTGACACCAGCGAAAAGTCGATTCAGTTGCGGGTACTGGCCAGTTCAATCGACTCCTCCAAAAACTGGGATCTGCGCTGCTACTTGCGCGAAAACCTGATCGCCTTTATCA
>CAYTQQ010000030.1:0-7264 GCA_964440135.1 uncultured Cellvibrionaceae bacterium
TCGTATACCATCACTGCGACGGCATTCGACAGGTTCATGCTGCGGCTGTCGGGGTGCATGGGGATGCGCAAGATCTGCGCGGGTGGCAAGGTGTCGCGGATACTGGCGGGCAGCCCCCGGGTTTCGGGGCCGAACAACAGGTAATCATTGTCTTGAAAGGCAGCGTCGCTGTGCCGGGTGGTGCCTTTGGTGCTCAGGGCAAAAACACGTTGGGGTTGAACGCGCGTCATAAAGTCTTGCCAGTCATGGTAGATGTTGACTGTCTGCCATTCTGAGTAGTCCAGACCGGCCCGCGCCAGGCGCTTATCGTCCAGTTCAAAGCCCAGGGGTTCGATCAGGTGCAAACCGCAGCCACTGTTAGCCGCAAGGCGAATAATATTACCTGTGTTGGGCGGGATTTCCGGTTCAAATAAAACGATGTTCAACATTTGGTGTTTTGGCCGTTATGGTCTATCGTCAGTAGAAAGTTGAAATTTGTGATTTTTAATTATAAGAGGTGGTAAAAGCGCCAGCATTCAAGTGGATGGCTAGGTTATCAGACAGGGACTCCCTCCGCATTCAAACAGGTAAGTTCTTTGCGCAGTAGCGGTTTTTTGCCGTGAATCCGTAGCAGTTTCGATCATTAGCATCATCAACGATTGGGGTAGGCCTCGTTTGAATTTATTTAGCTCAAGAAGACGGCAGAACGAAGCTGTCGGCATCGAATTCGGTGTGGAAGGGGTGGCCTTTGCCCATGTCCAGCGTCCGGCGACGCAACAGCCGAAACTGGTTCATTGTGAATTTCTGCCGGTGTCTGCCGATGAAAATGCGGCGGATATCTTACGCAGTCGTCTCGTTAAACTCGGCTTGCAGCGCCTGCCGTGTCATCTGGTATTAAGTCCTTCGAATTACACTCTGCTACTGGTCGAAGCGCCGAAAGTGCCCGCCGACGAACTGGCCGATGCCCTGCGTTGGCGAATCAAAGATCTGATTAATTTCCCGGTGGCTGATGCGGTCATCGACGCATTCTTTTTGCCGGAAGACAGCGCGCGCGGCGGTAATCGCATGGCCTATGCGGTGGTGGCCCAGCGCGAGCGTATTGCTGCGCTGGTGGCCCAGGCGCGGGCTGCTCAGCTGAATCTGGCGGTGATCGATGTCGCCGAGCTGGCGTTGCGCAATGTGGCGGAAACCTGTTGCGATAGCACCCGTGGCGTAGGTCTGGTGCGGCTGCTCCAGGGCGGTGGCAGTTTGCAGATTGTCCGCGGCGGCAACCTCTATTTAGCACGTCAGTTTGCGCTGCCCTATAACGCAGGATTGCTCGACGATTTACCCGGCGAAGCGCTGGTGCTCGAGCTGCAGCGGTCGCTGGATTATTTCGAGCGGCAGTTGCGACAGCCTCCACCCAGCCACTTATATCTGTGCGGCGAAAATGTCAGTGCCGATAAGATCACGCCGGAGATGCGTAGCAGTCTGGCAATGAATCTGGAATTGTTATCGCTGCACGGCGGCCTGCAGATTGATGAGCAGGTGCAGCCACATATTCTCTCTCTGTGTTTACTGGCTCTGGGCGCTGCCTTGCGTCAGGACGCGGTAGGGGGTGCTTAAGATGCAACAGATTAACCTCTATCTGCCGGAATTTAGACCCAACCGCGAACCGTTACGCAGCGTCCACATGGCGTGGGCGGCCCTTGCCTTGGTGGTGATCTTAATCCTCGTGTCACTCTACAGCAGCCACCGCAACAGCCAGCTCCGGGATCGACTCACGCTCGAGCAAAAAGGGTTAGCAGAGCTGCAGGCACAGGTACAACAACTGTCCTTGCAGCAACCCAAAAACCAGCGCGCCCAACTGGACCTGGAAATTCAACAGTTGCAGGCGGAGCGCGACCGTCGTGGGCTTATCCTGTCGATCATTGATAGCCAGGATTTAGGTAACAACACCGGCTTTTCCGAACATTTACAGGCCTTGGCGCGCCAGTCCCTGGACACCTTGGCGCTGACGCAATTCTCGCTGCAACAGGGCGCGCGCTATATCGAGTTCAGCGGCCAGGCGCGCAATGCCGACCAGGTGCCTTTGTACCTTCAACGGTTGCATGGCGAACCAAGCTTTGTCCAAACCCGCTTCGGGGTGATCGACGTCAAGCGCAATGCTACCGCTGGTGCGCCGTTAATTTTTACGGTCACCAATGCGCAGAGTGCTGCATCTTCTCTGGTTGATGATTATTTTGGAGATCAGCGCTAATGAAATTCTCCTTTCATCAGTTACAGGAAAAGATCGACGCACGTAATTTACGTGAACGCGCTTTACTTTTGTTATGCAGCCTCGCCATGCTGTTTTTATTGTGGGATTTAGTCGTGCAGTCGGGGCTGACACGCGAACAAAAAAGGCTTACCAGTGAACTCAATGAAGTGAGCGCGCAGCGGCGTGCCTTGAATGATCAGTTAAGCGTGCTGGCCTTGGCACTGGCATCTGATCCTAACCTGGAACAAAAAAATCGCCTGCAACAATTAACCCGTGAGATTGACGATATCAATGCGCGCCTTGCCGGGCTGACGCAAGGTTTGATTGCGGCCGATGACTTGCCGAAAATTCTGCAGGACATGCTGATCAAAACGTCCAGCCTGCGCCTGGAACAGATGCAGACGTTGCCGGTTGAGGAATTATCCCTCCTCAGTCAGCAGGACGCCTCGGTCGCCGGTCAAGCGAGCGCGGGTATTTTTAAACACGCCGTCGTTCTGCGGGTGTCGGGCACCTATTTTGAATTGCTGGCATTTCTTCAGCAGTTGGAAAGTTCGCCGTGGCGCTTTTACTGGGAGCAATTGGATTATCGGGTCAATGATTATCCCCACGCCGACATTCTGTTGCGCGTCTACACATTGGGTGCAGAAAAGGGGGCATTAGGTGTTTAAAGCAACCTTTCAACTTCTTGTGCTTTTATTGATCGTGGTTACCTCTGGGATAGTCAGCGCCAATGAAATTTTGCGTGATCCGACGCGACCTTTGGGCTTTGCGGGAACGGGGTATGCCGCCACCGAAAGACCTTTGCGATTGCAATCCCTGTTGATCAGTGAAACCCGCAAGCTGGCATTTATTAATGGCCAGCCGGTGCGTGAACAGGACGTCATTAATAACAGTGCAGGCACCCGTGTGGTGCGCATTGATGCCGAAGGCGTGATCTTGCAACGCGGCGATCAGCGCTGGCGGTTGAAATTAAATGCTGTCGACGTCCGGCAATAACCCTTTTTATATTGAGCAGGCCAATTACGCTTCAGGATACCCATTTATGTCTATGGCTCAGATGTTAACGACCCTTCATCCGCTTGCAAAAATCAGCCTGGCTCTGGGCGTTTTGTGCATCGCGGGGTGCAGTGCGCCGACACAGAAAAAACTGGCGGCAGAAGAGGCGATGGACAACATTGTTGCCGAACAACAACAGCGCCCGCAGGTGCCCGAAGCGGTTACCCAGGCCCTGTTGGATGACGCGCGCGCTCAGCGCGCCGCCACTGCAAACCAGCTGGAGCGTTTTGATATTGCCGTACACGATGTGCCCGCGCGTGATTTCTTTTTGGGCTTGGTAAACGGCACGGGGGTTAACGTTGTTGTGCATCCGGAAGTGAGCGGCCAGGTTTCGCTCAACCTGAATAAAGTGACCGTAGATGACGTGTTGCGCGTAACCCGTGATATTTACGGTTACGAATACAAGCAGGATCAAAATATTTACACCATTTATCCCAACGTCCTGCGCACCCAGGTGTTCCATATCAATTACCTCGATGTGCAGCGGGTGGGGGTGTCGGATACCAGTGTTATGATTGGCCGCGCGCAAAGCAGCGGCAGTGGCGGCCAGAGAAATAACAACACCGGCGGCGCCTCGGCTAATTCCGATGCGACCAACCTGTTGGATATTGGCGGCACTGAAGCCAATCGCACCGGGGTCAGCCTGACGCCGGGTTCGCGCGTGCAGACATTAAACCGCACCGATTTTTGGGGCGCATTGAACAATAGCATCACGGCAATTATTGGTGGCAACCACGATGAGCGAATGGTGATGATTTCCCCGCAAGCGGGCATGGTGGTGGTCAAAGCTTTGCCCCACGAATTAAACGCGGTACGCGATTTTCTGGAGCGTTCCGAGTTAAGCGTTAAGCGTCAGGTCATTCTCGAAGCAAAAATTATCGAAGTGGAATTGAGCGAGGGCTTTGAAGCGGGCATTAACTGGAACCAGATCGGTGGCCAGCTGGTGCATGCGCATAATATTGCCGATGGGTTTGATATTGCGGGTACCGGGGGTGCAGTCAATGAATGGCGGCCGGTCACGCGCAATTACTTGAATTTAAGCAACCCCAATAATATGCAAAACCTGTCGGTTGCCAGCCGCGAAGCAACCGGCTCGACCTTTGCTTCACTGCTGCGGGTAAACGATGTCTCCAAATTATTATCACTGCTGGAAACCCAGGGTCAGGTGCAAGTCCTTTCGAGCCCGCGGGTATCTACGGTCAACAATCAGAAGGCGGTTATCCGCGTCGGTTCTGATGAGTATTTTGTGACCGGTATTTCCAGTAATACCACCTCTAATGCCGCGTCGATTACCAGTACGCCGAATATCGAACTGTCGCCTTTCTTCAGCGGTATTTCATTAGATGTTACGCCGCAGATTTCGGAGCTGGGTGAAGTGATCCTGCATATCCATCCCGTTATCAGTGAAGTCACCGATCAGTTAAAAGTCTTTACCGTTGGCAGTGAAGATTTTGCGCTGCCATTGGCGTTGCGTGGTATTCGCGAGTCCGACAGCATCGTCAAAGCAGCCAATGGCCAGGTGGTGGTGTTGGGCGGTTTAATGCAGGAACGTGCGAGCAACGTCGATGGCAAACGGCCACTGCTGGGCGATGTGCCCTTGGTGAATGCATTATTCAGAACCAAACACAAAAGCCGGGTAAAAACAGAATTGGTTATTTTATTGCGACCGATTGTCGTGGACGATCAAACCTGGAATGACCAGTTACACGAGAGCCAGCAGAATATGCAGCGCATGGGTGATGTCTATCGCAACCAATAAGGTCTGAGAGCCACTGCCATGTATCGCCAACATTTCGGTCTACAGGAGCATCCTTTCTCGCTGACGCCGGATACCCAGTTCTTTTTTAATAACCAGAGCCATCGCGAAGTGCTGAGCACGTTATTGCTCGCACTGCGCCATAGCGAAGGTTTTATTAAAATTGTGGGCGAGGTGGGCACGGGTAAAACATTGCTCAGCCGAAAGCTGCTGGCCAGTCTCGATGCGCAATATCTGACGGCTTACATTCCCAATCCTTATCTCACGCCCGATGAATTGAAATGGCTATTGGCAGAAGAAATAGGCATTGCTTACTCGCCGGAGATTCCTTCTTATCAATTGCTGAAAAATATTAACGAGCGACTGGTCGAATTGGCTCATGCGAAACGCCAGGTGGTGTTAGTGGTCGACGAAGCGCAGGCGATGCCGCGCGAGACGATCGAGTCACTGCGCTTGTTAACGAATCTGGAAACTGAAAAAAACAAGCTCTTGCAAGTGGTGCTCATCGGTCAGCCCGAGCTGGATGAATTGCTGGATCGGCCGGACTTGCGCCAGCTGAAACAGCGCATTGTCTTTGCGGAATACCTGCAGGGTATCCCGCGCGATCAGCTTGGGAAGTACATTGATTTTCGTTTGCGCTCGGCCGGTTATACGGGCTACCCGTTATTTTCACGGGCCGCACTTTCATTATTACACCGCGCTTCCGCCGGTGTGCCGCGTCTGATTAATGTGATTGCCCATAAAGCGATGATGGCGGCTTACGGGCAGGCGAGTGATCGCGTCAATCGAGCGCACGTGGCGCGCGCCATTAGAGACACTCAGGAAAGCCGCCGCCTTGGCTCCTGGCTGGCCCGGCGTGATTACTGGTTATGGCCGCTGATAGCCATGGGTGCTGCACTGCTACTCGCTTTTGCCGGCGTGCAACTGGGGTGGTGGCCGTGAGTCTGGTCAACGATATGTTGCGCGATCTGGCCAGTCGGCGGGAGCCGGTGCCGGTCGGAGATACCCGGCAATTGCTGGACGAATCCGGTTGGGCGCGCACGACAAAACCGCTCTGGCTGCCGAGCATTATTGCTTTTGTCATAACCCTGACATTGCTGTGGCTGGTGCAACATTTATTTTTTAATGCGACTCCGGTTTCTCCTGCAGAAGCGTCTGGCGTTAATGCACCGAGCAACCAGCAGGAACAGCAATCGGCGCAAGTGACTCGGGTTGTTCCCGAGTTGGTGCCGGAGCGCGAGGCTGATGTCGCAGAAGCGCCTGCCATAAACGTTGCAGTTTCGACCAGTGCAGAAGCGCAAAGCGAAGCGAGTACAGCGGAAGATACGAACAACCAATTGCATCAGCCGGTGGTGGATGCGTGGTTAAAGTTGGCGCAGACCGCCGTGGCGCAAGATCGGCTTACGTCGCCGCTGGAGCAAAGCGCTTATTATTTTTATTTGCAGGTGTTGGCGCTGGTGCCCGACCATCCGCACGCCGTCAGTGGATTGGAAACCATTGTGGAGCGTTATCTGACGCTGGCACGCGCAGCGCAAGCGCAACAACAATTTGAGCGGGCGCAGATTTTATTACAGCGTGCGCAGGTGGTAAGGCCGGACTCGCTGGCAATCAAGCAATACCTGCAGCAGCTGGCGGAAAGCTCGGCAGACAATCAACATGATCCTGTTATGCAGGTTTCCACGGCGCTTGATGAGCGCACCGAGGTCGCAACGGCTGCCGAAGAAAACTTAGCCACTTATGCAACGCCCGCTTCGGTTCCTGTTGCTTCGGCTTCTGTTAATTCGCGTCCGGGGCCAACAGACGTTACCTCAGCTTCGGTATGGCAGGTAACGCCTAATCGGGAATGGCAGGATCAACAGGCAACCCAACAAGCATTGGATTGGCAACAGCAGGGCCAGGTGGCCCGCGCACAACAACACCTCGAAGAGTTTATAGCAGCGGGAGCGGCGCCACAGGCGAGCCAGCTTCTGTATCAACTGTATGTGGAACAGCGTGATGTTAGCGCCGCAGCTACTTTGCTTGCGCAGGCTGACCAACATCGGTGGTCAAGCACCGATCGAGCGCGGCTACAGGCGCAAGCACTTCTTGCCCAGGAAGACCCTGCGGGTGCGGTAGCGATATTGGAGCAGCATTTAGCAGACGCACAGCAGGATGAACGCTATCGTGTGCTGTTGGCCAATGTGTATCGCACCACGGGCAGACATCACGAAGCGGCTGCCAGCTATCGTCGCCTG
>CAYTQQ010000030.1:7364-10779 GCA_964440135.1 uncultured Cellvibrionaceae bacterium
GAGGCGCAGTTACAGCATGCCCTGCAAGAGCAAAAACTGAGTGGGCGCAAGCTGGGTGCAACTCTGGTTGAGCTGGGTTACGTCGAAGAAAACGCTCTGCTTAATCTGTTATCCGCGCAGTTAGAAATCCCGTTTGTGGAGCTAAAACAATTTCGCTTTGACCGTAACCTGGTACAAACCCTGCCGGAAACCCATGCGCGCCGCTATCGCGTTATCGTATTGCGCGAAGACCCGGATGGTTTGTTGTTGGGCATGACTGACCCCACGGATATTTTCTGTCTCGACGAATTACAACGACTGCTGAACAAAAACCTGAAGCCTGCGGTCGTGCGCGAAAGTGAATTGCTGGATATTCTCGACATCGCTTACACGCGTGCCAGCGAGATCGCCACCTTGGCCGGTGAGCTGGAAGAAGAGCTGCAGGAAGCCGCCGTCGATCTTGCCGATTTTGTAACTGATGCAACCGATAGCGAAGCGCCGGTAGTTAAGTTACTGCAAAAGATTTTTGAAGAAGCCATTAATACCAAGGCATCAGATATTCACATCGAGCCTGACGAAAAAGTATTGCGCATCCGCAACCGGATCGACGGTGTACTGATTGAACAGGTGATGAACGAAAAGCGCATCGCTGCTGCACTCGTTGTGCGCCTTAAACTCATGTCAGGTCTGGACATTTCGGAAAAGCGTTTGCCCCAGGACGGCCGCTTTAACTTGAAAGTGAAGCATCACAATATTGATGTGCGTTTATCCACCATGCCGGTGCAGTTTGGTGAGTCGGTGGTGATGCGTTTGCTCGATCAAACCGGCGGTGTACTTTCACTCGATAAAGTGGGAATGCCGAAAGATTTGATGGAGCGGTTTCGCCGGGCAATTACTCGACCACACGGATTGGTGTTAGTCACCGGCCCCACGGGCAGCGGTAAAACAACCACGCTTTACGGGGCGTTAACAGAGCTGAACAGCCCGGAGAAAAAAATCATCACGGTAGAAGATCCGGTTGAGTATCGTCTGCCGCGTATCAGTCAGGTTCAGCTTCACGAAAAAATCGGTCTGACTTTTAGTCATGTATTGCGCGCGACCTTGCGTCAGGACCCGGATATTTTATTGATCGGTGAGATACGCGATGCTGAATCTGCCGAAATCGCACTGCGCGCCGCCATGACCGGACACATGGTGTTATCAACGCTGCACACCAACGACGCGATTACCTCCGCACTGCGGTTGATCGATATCGGTATCGATGGCTACCTGGTGGCGACGGCGTTAAAAGCGATCGTCGCGCAGCGCCTGGTACGCAAAATTTGTACAACGTGTATTCAATCCCATACGCCCGATGCTAATGAAACCCAGCTGCTCCATGTGGTAGGCAGAGGCGAAGACTTCTCTACCGTGACGTTTAAACGAGGTGCGGGTTGCCCGCATTGCCATAACACGGGTTATCGGGGACGGATAGGTGTGTTTGAAATGTTGGAGTTGAATAAACCGATGGCAGAGGCGTTGCGGGATAACAATATAAACGCATTTACTCAGGCAGCGAACGCGAACCCTCACTTTATTCCCCTCAGCCGCGTGGCCTTGACCTATGCGGCGCAAGGGCTGACAACGCTGGAAGAAGTCATGGGTGTTACCGCGCAAATTGAAGATGTTATTTAGGGTAAGTTATGACTCTTTACGCCTATCGCGGTCGCAATAATGAAGGGCGCCTGGTCAGTGGCCAGGTCGACGCGCCCAACCCGGATGCTGCAGCTAACCAGTTGTTGGGCCGTGGCGTAACACCGTTATCGCTGGAAGAACACCAGGCCAAGCAAAGCCTCGCGGAGCGTTGGCAAGAGCTGACCAACACCGGAAAAATCGATACGGTTGAGCTGATTATGTTTTGCCGGCAGATGTACACCATCACCAAAGCGGGCATCCCCTTGGTTAAAGGGCTGCGCGGGTTATCCGCATCGCAGCGTAATTACACGTTTCAGAAAGCCCTGGATGAAATTGTGGAGCGCTTGGAAAGCGGGGTGGAGTTATCGACCGCAATGCGCCATCACCCCAAAATTTTTAACTCTCTGTTTGTCAATATGGTGGCCGTGGGTGAGGGTAGTGGGCGGCTTGATCTGGTTTTTAAACAGCTGACGGAATATCTGGAACGCGATTTACATACGATTAAAAGTATCAAGACTGCGCTGCGTTATCCGAGTTTTGTGATCATCGCGTTGATGATTGCTTTGGCAGTGGTTAACTTAAAAGTGATTCCCGCCTTCGCCAATATGTTTGCGAAATTCGGGGCGGATCTACCCTTGCCAACGCGTATTCTGGTCGGCATGTCTGATTTCTTTGTCGCTTACTGGCCTTATATTCTCGGGCTTCTAATTGTGGTTATTGCGTTTGGCTACAACTATCTGCGCACACCGGAGGGGAGTCGCGTCTGGGGACGAAAAAAGCTCG
The DNA here is from genome assembly GCA_964440135.1 of uncultured Cellvibrionaceae bacterium. Lineage (GTDB taxonomy): Bacteria > Pseudomonadota > Gammaproteobacteria > Pseudomonadales > Cellvibrionaceae > Cellvibrio. Next base: position 9,801 of record CAYTQQ010000030.1, read on the forward strand.
GGTTAATAATTGTTGGGGATATTATTGAGCGCGCTTCCATGGCGCGTTATGCGCGCGCCTTTGGCTTGATGCTGCAAGCGGGCTTGCCGATTTCAAGCGCGCTGGATCTGTGCGCCCGTGCGATTGACAATCCTTACCTGGGCGACAAAATTCGCGGCATTCGCGCCGGCATTGAGCGCGGCGAAGGTTTATTTCAAACTCACCTGGCCAGCGGCATGTTTACGCCCTTGGTATTGCAGATGATTTCCGTTGGTGAAGAAAGTGGCCAAGTGGACAGCTTGTTGGCCGAGGTCGCGGATTTTTACGAGCGGGAAGTCGAGTACGATGTAAAAACCCTGAGCGATCGGATTGAGCCGCTGATGATTATTATCATGGCTGCTTTTGTAACCGTTCTGGCGCTCGGCATATTCCTGCCCATGTGGGATATGTATGCGATCCAAAAATAAATATTCAGGCCGGGAGCGTCGGCGATACGAATTTTTTATCGTCGCCGTGGTTATTGGCTTGATTATGCTGGTCGCGATCGACCGTTATCTGGAACTTGGCCGGGAAACGCGCCGCATTGGTTTTGAGTTACTGGCTCACCATTTTGCCACCGCCGTTGCCGGCGTTCGGGTCCAGTGGTTGCTGAACAAAACGCACGCCAGAAATCGCGGTGAAACGAACAGCCACGTTGAGCTGAACGGGTTTCGCTTTTACATGAGCGAAGGCGGCTGGCCGGCGCAGGTAGTTCACGATGAAGAAAAAAAGGATAGCGAGGATAATAGACAGAAAAATGAACAACAGGAAATGCCGCTGACAGCAGCGGACTGTCTTAAGCTTTGGCAGGCCCTCTTGCAAAATCCCCCGCAAGCCAGTGTGGAAGGTATGCAGGCAAGAAGCTCGCAGCGTTACCATGTAAGTCTGGTTAAAGAAGGTATTTGTCGCTATGAACGGGTATTTAAAGGAGTCAATAATATTTACTTTGACTATGCTTCCA
>CAYTQQ010000030.1:10879-23484 GCA_964440135.1 uncultured Cellvibrionaceae bacterium
CGCTATGAACGGGTATTTAAAGGAGTCAATAATATTTACTTTGACTATGCTTCCAGCAACGGACAAGTCACTATCAATGGCCCGGCTCATACACAGGTAACCGAGCAGTAAATTTTATTAGCCATGTGGCACAAGTGTCGATTTGATCTTCATTTATTTGATCTATAATGTCAGGCACACGAGTTACATAGCTGGTATCAGGAGGCAGCTCTTAAGGATGAAGAATCGTCACAACCCTTAGGGGATGCTAATGTGAATAATGTAATTTTATTAAACCTATAATGATTCCATTTGGAGCTAGACTATGAACAGACAAGCCGGTTTTACGTTAATTGAATTAATCGCTGTAATTGTCATCCTTGGTATTTTGGCAGCGACCGCGATCCCGCGCTTTGTGGATCTGTCCGATGCTGCAGAAGAGGCAGCGGTTGAGGGTGTTGCAGGCCAGATGGGCAGCGCCATGGCCCTTAACTATGCATCAGCGGTTGCCGCGAGTGCGGGTATCGATATGACCAATAATACTGTGCATGAGTCAGTTGAAAACTGTGAGGACGTAGGGGACATTTTGGTAGGCGGTGTGCCAGCAGGCTATACGGTAACACCTGCTCCTCTTGCAACTCTGGGAGCAACAGCTACCTGTGTGGTCACCCAAACATCTTCAGGCAAAGTCGCTAACTTCCAAGGTATCGGTGCGCCTTAATTTTGGTATGAACGGCACATCGCGAGGTTTTACATTAATTGAGCTGATTGCTGTACTGATTTTGGTAGGTATTTTATCGGTTGTCTTAATGTCTCGAATGGGCGGCACCAGTGCCGCCGGTGTCCAAGCAGGCCGCGATAGTCTTATCGCGGCCTTCTTTTTAGCGCAGCAAACAGCAATGGCGCGTGCAGCGGAGGATAATCCGGTGGGCATTACCATCACCAACAACGGTATTGATGTAACCGAAAGTGGAGTGTCCTTGATCGGTTATCCCCTGGCGGTATCCGGTAACGTTTCGCTCTCCGCTGCCAGTTTTCAGTTTGATAAGCTGGGTCGAACCAGCCCCGGATCAGTGACTATTACGCATCCGTCCGGTGTCTCTGCAACTGTGATGGTTGAGGCCAGTGGCTATGCTTACTACTAATCAACTTACTCACAGTTTTAGAACGAACAGCGCTGTTGTACATCAACGCGGGGTTACGTTAGTCGAGCTGATTGTTTTCATGGTCGTGGTCAGTATTGCATTTACCGTATTGATGTCGGTTTATATTCAGTCGGCGCGCACGAATGTGAATCCCGTAGTTCAGATTCGTTTGCTCGAAGCGGCGCAATCCAAACTGGATGAGGTCATGGCTCTCAAATATGACGAGGCGACTCCAACCGGCGGTCTGCCTGCGTGTAATTCTCCCGGGGGAATGAGCTGTACGAATCTGTCAGAGAACAACCTGAACGATGTCGATGACTTTCACGGCGTGAGCGATGCGCCTTATACAAATTATCAGCGCACAGTCACTGTTACTTCCGAAGCCAAACGCAAACTGATCACCGTCACGGTTACGGCACCGGATGGACAGTCGGTGGTGCTGTCTGCATATAGGTACAACTTCTGATGAAGTACGATCGATTGGATAAATCTACCGGATTCAGTTTGATTGAGCTGATTGTGGTGATTGTTATCCTGTCGATTCTGGCAACCTTCGGGGTTCGGTTTATTGTCACCTCCACACAAAACTATGAGCAGACGCGAACGCGCGCTTTATTAGTCAATACTGGCCGACAGGCGTTAGAACAAATGACTCGCCGTTTGCGCGGCGCCTTGCCGTACAGTGTGCGGTTAACCAACAGTGATGCTTGTATTCAATTTCTGCCGGTCGCTGGCGGAGGCACTTATTTAACCCCCGTGCCCGATCACGCTAACGGCGCGCTTGGCTCGGAAACAATAGCCGTTGCGCCGCATATGGCAGAATTCGGCACTGCACGCTGGGTGAGTATTGGTGCATTAGCTGCTGCCGAGCTGTACGGCCCTGGTGGTTCTCTGCAGGGCTTGAGCGCGCACTCCACCAATCAACTTGCCTTAACTGGCTCAAAAATATGGCTGCGCAACTCCATCAATCGCCGTTTTTATCTGGTGGATAATCCCCAGGCTTTCTGCGTGGTGAATAATCAGTTGCGCTTTTATTCCGATCAGTCAATCGCTGCCGGTGCGGTAGATCTCACAGCGCCGTCGGTATTGATGGCGAACCATGTGGTGAGCACGGCGCCTTTTGCATTGACGCAGGGCAGCGAAAATCGCAACACCCTTGTGCTTATTCAGTTAGCCGTTCTCAGTGGCAGTGAGTCGTTGGATTTTCAGCAGCAGGTGATGATACGCAATGTTCCGTAAACGCAACCAGCGCAGTTATCCTTCTGTTGTTGCAAGACAACGACAGCGCGGCTTTTTAATTCCTTTATCTCTTTTTATTGTGGTGGCGATGGGACTGCTGGCGTTGGCGCTAACGCGTACCAGTACGCAAACCGCTGTGGCATCGGCGCAGGAATTAATGAGTGTGCAAGCACTGTATGCCGCAGAATCGGGCGCCCAGGCGGGCATGCAGGCGCTTTTCTATGATGAAAACTTTATTGATCGCACCTTTGACAGTGTGAACAGCGCTTGTCAAACAATGGCACAGACGTTCAGTTTCGACGGCGTTCCGGGGCTTACCAGCTGCCGTGCGGTGTTGAGCTGCGGGTGTGAAACCTGCGCGGATGTTAATGCGGTTACCGGTTTTTATACGCTGGAAAGTCGGGGTGAATGTGGTTCGGGTATTACGGCTGCTGCCCGCACTGTGCGTGTCGGTGCATCTTTAGATAAACAATAAAATGTTAACTAAAAAATGAATGTTAATAGTGGTAGCCCAATGGGTAGATGGCTAACAGATTTCGTCGCGGCGATTTATCGGCTCTGCGGACACAAGAGCCCCTTATTGTTGGTGCTGTGTTGCGGGTGCGGTTTGCTGTTGTCGGCTAACGCCTGGTCAGTTGCCTGTGATGCCGTATTTTCCAATGGGGTACAAAGCCACGCGTCCAATGGCTCAGTTCACCTGGGTTATATGGCGCGTGTGAATGGTGGTAGTACAGAATTGGATACCCCGCGTTTAACCATGCAGAGCGAATGGCAAAACCAGGCCGGATTATGTAATGGAGTGCGTTGTACCGCTTCCGGTCAGCCCACCGAGGCTTCTTCGCCTACAGTGTTAACCGGCTCCTATATGCCGGCAACTTTTCTCATGGGCAGCGCGGGTGATGGCAATATCAACGTCGCACAAGGTGCACAATCAACGCGTGCGGCAGGGGATTACGGTACGGTTAATATTCAGGCCAACAATGCGCGATTGCGATTTACCAGTACGGATGCAACCTATCGCATGCGCGGTTTGACCACTAACTATCGCTCGATATTAGAAATGCAACCGGGCGATTATTGGATTAACGGCAACCTGGTACTGAATCAGGAAACGACCATTCGACGCTTAAACGGCAGCGACGGCCCGGTGCGCTTATACGTTAATGGCAACGTCAGTACGCAGAAAATTTTCATCGAAGGTTTTTCTCCGGGGCAGTTAAAGATCTACGCAACGGGTAACGTCAATTTCGGCAACGAAACCAATATTCCCGGATCTGTTTACGCACAGGGCAATGTTTCCTTTACCCAGAACGCGATAGTTGCCGGTGGTGTTTACGCCCCGGCTTTTTCGACCGGCAATAATATGAACCTTACCTATAGTGAGGTCGACGCCGATCATTACCTTGGCTCGTTCACGGCAGATCATCGTGCAGTGATAAAAATGCAACCGGGCGACTATTGGTTCAGTGGCGATTTGATACTGAACGAAGTCACCATTGAGCGTCTCAATGGTTCCGCCAATCCGGTCAGAATCTTTGTCGACGGCGCCATCGATATTCGCCACGCCGCAAAGTTTACTGGCTTCGGTCCAGGTCAGCTGCTGATTTATTCCACGCAAAATATCAACATCAATAGCCAGCAACACGTGCCGGCGTTTATTTATGCAGTAGGGAATATTGATATTGGTTTTCGCAGCGGTGTGACCGGCGCCGTCGCGGGGCGTCAGGTTACTATTGGTCAGGAGTCGGTAGTGACTTACGTAGCGCCCAGCAATTTGGGTGCGCTGTGCACCGATGGTGACTCGGTCGCTTATTACCTGCTGACTCATGCAGGCACCGGGGTCACCTGTGAAGCAGAGCCGGTACTGGTGACTGCGTTTGGTGCTGATGATAACCCTGTCGTACCGCCCTCAGGTACGCGCGTAGAGCTGGCAACTGATCCAGTCAGTGGTGTTTGGGTCGAGAGTGCCGTGCATATTTTCGATGGCAATAATTCCTCATTCCTCCGCTATCTGCGCCAGACATTTCCCGCCACATTGACCTTACTGGCGACCGACGGCGCCGCCAGTGGCGTCAGCGCCATCAGCTTTGCAGAAGTGGGTTTACGCTTTGATGGCTTGCCGATCTTGCCGGAGAGCCTGATTGCTGGTGAACAATTTTCGGGTGCGACTTTGCAGGTGGTGAGAACCAATAATCAAACCGGAGCCTGTGAAGCACGAGTCGTGGGTGACACGCGAGTTGGGTTAGGGTACGAGTGTCGTAACCCCGCAGTTTGCAGCGCGGGGCAAACGTTTGCAGTAAACGGCAGCGGGATTGCCGCCAACCATAATGGCGACCAATCCGGCTTTGATGAAGTGACTTTGAATTTCCATTCCGCCGGGATCGCCAGCATACCGATACATTTCACCGATGTCGGGCGCCTGCGCCTGCACGGGAAAATGGAATTGCCTGCACGGGATAATGATCCGGCTATTACCATCACTGGCAGTAGTCCGGAATTTATTGTGCGCCCCCATCATTTTGAATTGATACATGCACGCAACGCGTCAAATGCCTACACCGATGGCACCGACGCGTTTGCGGCAGCAGGCGAAAATTTTCAGGTGACGGTGCGCACAAAAAATGCCACTGGCGGAATAGCACCCAACTTCGGAAAAGAAAATTCCCCCGAGGGCATTCGCTTGCAGCTGGGGGAGCTGATTTACCCAAGCGGTGGCGTGCCCGGAACGCTGACCAGTCCAATGGCGTTTACGCCGACGGTTACGGCAGGAGAATTTATCAACGAGGTGGTGAGCTGGAGTGAAGTGGGCACGATTAATTTCAATGCGACGCTGGCAGATGGCAGCTATTTAGGTGCGGGCGACGTCGTTGAGACACCGGATTTTGCTATCGGTCGTTTTTATCCCCATCACTTTACCTTGGTCGCTGCTGAGGTCGACGACAGCTGCTCCGGCTTTACCTATCTGGATCATCCTGCGCTGACCATTGATTACCAACTGGAAGCCCGCAACCTGCACAATACGCTCACGACCAATTACCACTCACCGGCGTATACCCAAACAGCGACGGTAGGCTATGTTGCAGAAAATCAGAATGATGGGGTGAACCGCGGCGAGCGGTTGCTGGTCGATGATACATCCTGGGTTGGCGGCGTTTTTTCGGTAGAAACCGATGGCGCCATGTTCACCCGCAAGCAGACAGCGTCGCCGTCGTCTGCGACCGAGCTGGATGGTCCTTTTGATGGTTTACAGTTAGGGCTTTACCTTGAGGGTGGCGATAACCGTCCGCTTGAAGATTTAAATATGCATCCGACAACGACAGATGATTGTTTGCTCGCCAATAACTGCACAGCAAAAATGCTCGGTTCACCGCGGGTAGCACGCTTTGGTCGATTGCGTTTAGACGATGCCTTTGGCCCGGAGAGCGTTGATCTCCCGGTCAATTTTGTCACCGAGTTCTGGACCGGCAGTTTTTTTACGCGGGCCCAGAGCGATCAATGCACGCAGGTACCGCGCACAGCAATTCGCTATCCCGCCGGCGCTATCGATAACGATGCGCACAGGACGGTGGCGTTGAACGGTGGCAGTACCCAGGGGCAGTACACCGATCTGCAAACCCATGCAGTTATCTTTGCTGATGGCGGTGCAGGCCATTTCTTTTCCGCACCGGGCACGGGTACCGGTAATTTCCAGGTAGACGTAGATCTCCAAGCACTACCGTGGTTGCGGTACGATTGGAATCAAGATGGAGACTTTAGTAACGATTTGGAACTGCGGGCTAATTTCGGTTTCGGACAATACCGGGGTCACGATCGCATTATTTACTGGCGCGAGGTTTTTGAATAACCATGGATATGACCATCACCACGCCGAGTTTATTATTTCCGGCGATTTCACTGCTGCTGTTGGCCTACACCAATCGCTTTGTCGTGCTGACCAATGTGATTCGGCAATTAAGTGGCAGCGACACAGCGCGCTCAACGCATATAGTGCGACGCCAAATTGCTAACCTGCGTAAACGGGTGCAGATCATTCGTTATATGCAGGCCTTTGGTGTCTTGTCGTTTGTGTTTTGCACCTTGTCCATGTTTGCACTGTTATCACAATGGCTGGCAGTAGGGCAGTGGTTATTTGCGGCGAGTTTGATTCTGCTGGTGATCTCGTTGTTATTTTCGTTTTATGAAGTTCACATCTCGACCGAAGCGATTAATATCGAGCTGGAAAAGTTTGACGAGCGCTAGCTGGAAGCTCGCCCGACTTACACCTTGTCGGAAACATCGAACCCTCTAGCGGGCTTATTCTTCAGGCGCAGTTTCCACGCGAATATCCACGGCCAGCTCTTCGGCAATCATATCCAGCTGATCCCACAGATCATCCATATCGACGGTTTCGGGCACTTCGATAATGCCGGTTGCTTCAAACATGGGTTCGCCCGACCAGGGCATACTTGAATAGCTGGTTTCAATCTCATCCATGTTAATATTGCGCCCCGCAAAAGCCTGTGCAATTTCATGCACAATACCCGGGCGGTCATTACCGATGACACTGAAATGGAAAGCCTGACAGGGTGCTTTGTCAGTCAGGGTGGCGTTTTCCACCACCACTTTTAATCCTTGGCTGGTTAATTGTTCAAGTGCCTGACGCAGTGCCTGTTGGTGTTCTGCTGCAACAGCGACTTGCAGGATTCCGGCAAATTTACCGGCAAGATGGGTCATTCGGCTTTCAAGCCAATTGCCCTGATGCTTGCTGATGGTACGCGCAATAAGTTCTACTACACCGGGTTTGTCGTCACTGATTACCGTTAGTACCAGGTATGTGTTCACGCTGAATCCTTCTGTGAGTCGTTAATGCCGATAGCGTATAACTCTCTCCACTCTCAAACAAGTTCGATGCGGTAAAACATGATCATTCCTTATCAACAATTATCGTCAGACGCCTTGCAGGGGTTGATTGAAGAATTTATTACCCGGGACGGCACCGACTATGGTTGGGAAGAGGTACCCCTGGCCGCCAAAGTGGCGCAAGTTAAGCGGCAGATCGAAGTCGGTGAAGTGATGATTGTCTTTGACCCGGCGACGGAATCGGTCAGCCTATTAACCCGGCGTGAAGCACAGTTAGTGGAGGCTCATGACTGAGTGGCTGATTAACCGCCCAGTACAAGTGCCGATGGCTCGAGTAGTGTTGGCCCATGGCGCGGGCGCGCCGATGGACAGCGAGTTTATGGAGCGTGTGGCGGGCTTGCTGTGCACAGCGGGTTGCGAGGTGGTTCGGTTTGAATTTCCATACATGGCTTTGCGCCGCACGACCGCCAAGCGCTCGCCCCCCGATCGAGAACCGGTCTTAACCCAGTGTTGGCGTGAGCAACTGGTACGCCTTCGCGCCGACTTACCGCCAGTTAAAAAATGGATTGTCGGCGGCAAGTCGATGGGCGGACGCATGGCGAGTCTGGTGGCCGACGAACTGTCCGTCAGCGGAATGGTGTGCTTTGGTTATCCTTTCCATCCTGCCGGTAAACCCGAGCGTTTACGCACCGCGCACTTAGTTGGCTTGCAGACTCCCGCGTTGATTATTCAAGGCACGCGCGATCCCTTGGGGAATAAAGACGAGGTAAAAAATTATCAGCTTTCGTCCCGCATTCAATTACATTGGCTCGATGATGGTGATCACGATCTAAAACCGCGAGTGCGATCAGGATTTACCTGGGAGCAACATCTGCATAGCGCAACCCAGGCGCTGCAAAACTTTATTAAACAACTTCCTTAAAGAGAATGAAGTGAATCATTTATTTTTACATTGCCGTCCGGGATTTGAAAAAGAATGTGCGGCAGAAATAACCGATTTAGCCGCTGAGCAAGATATCTTCGGTTATATAAAAACCCAGGACAACAGTGCGTATGTGGTGTTTATTTCCCATGACCCTGAGGGCGCCGAACACCTGTTAAAAGCTTTGTCGTTTCGCCGGTTAATTTTTGTTCGCCAGTGGTTTGCGAGTGGGCCTTTACTGAAAGATCTGCCGATCACCGACCGCGTTTCTCCACTCCTGGCTGCCGCGGGCGACTTGCCGGTTACCCGCGAGTTAATGGTGGAAACGGTTGACACCAATGCTGGTAAGGAACTGTCGGGGTTGGGCAAAAAATTTACCGCGCCTTTCACGCAAGCTCTGCGCAAGAATAATTTGTTTGCCAGTAACAGCCCTTGGCGGTTGCACTTGGTATTTATCAGCGGCACCGAAGCATTTTTAGGTGTGAGCCCCATCAATAACAGTGCCAGTTGGGTGATGGGTATACCGCGCTTACGTTTGCCAAAGTCGGCTCCCAGTCGGGCTACCTTGAAGTTAGAAGAAGCCTGGCATCATTTTATTCCCGCTGCGGAATGGGATAAACGTTTAGCGTTAAGTATGCGCGCGGTGGATCTTGGTGCTGCGCCCGGTGGCTGGACCTGGCAGCTAGTCCAGCGCGGTATGTTTGTTGAAGCGATCGACAATGGCCCTATGGATCAAGCACTGATGGATTCGGGGCAGGTCAAACATATTCTGGTGGATGGTTTTATCTACGAGCCAAAAAAAGCCGTGGATTGGCTGGTGTGTGACATAGTGGATAAACCGGCACGGGTTACCAGCTTGATCAGTCGATGGGCCGGTAAGGGTTTGTGCCGTGAAGCTATTTTTAATTTAAAACTGCCGATGAAGCAGCGCTATCTGGAAGTTAAAAAATGCGAGCGGCGGTTGCTGGCAGATCTGGAAGGGCTGGGGAGAAGCGCCGAGTTACGCTTTAAACAGCTGTATCATGATCGTGAGGAAGTGACGGGGCATCTACGCCTGTTATGAGCGTAAAAATGCCGTACGCTCCGAGGTGGTATGTTGCAAAATCCATTCAGCCAGCGCCGCCCAGTCTTCAATCAGGCTGCCCAGAAGTTTCATGTGTGTGGCTGGCAAATCTTTTTGTTCAAGTGCGGTGCGCGCCGTATCATTGAGCGCCGCTACGATTTTGATGATATCGGTAGTGCACAAGGATTTAATTAAATCAGTATTGAGATGGACTTCCTCAGTTACGGCAAACAACGCCTCTGGCGGTGTAAAGGCAACTTCGTCGAGCGCGCGCGCAATCGCCTGGGACAAGGCAGGGTTACGGTAACGTAAGAGGCGAAAGGTAAGCTCCAGCGTACGTCGGCTAAAAAATTCAGGTGCCTGAAAGTCTTGGAATCCGGCATTTTTGGACATTCACAGTTCCAGCGGTCAATTTGTTATCGGTGGTTACCCAAGTGTAGCAACCCGGTGGAAAACTGCGCCGATTTCTTCAGAAAAAGTGAGCCTATGAAAGTTGAAATTGATAAACATTTGGATGCCACGGGCCTGGTGTGTCCTGAGCCCGTGATGTTATTGCATAAGGCTATGCGCGAAGCGGCGGTGGGCGACGTGATTGAGGTGATCGCGACCGACCCTTCTACGACGCGCGATATTCCCAAGTTTTGCCTTTTTCTTAAGCATGAATTGCTGGAGCAGATAGAGCGCGATAACACCTACGTCTATTATTTGCGCAAAGTCGGGAAATAAAAAAATAAAGTGATGGTCGTTGTGAGCGACCATCGCGAGAGGAAGGAGCAGGCCGGCAGATCGGCCCGCTGCTTAATTAGCCGTCAACCAGCAACGAAATAGCCGCGAGCGCTTCCGGGTCTTCGGCCTTAATTTTGTTGGCGATCTGATGCTGGAAAAAGTAACGGAAATTGCTGTTGGTCTGGGCTGGATACAGACACTCGTCACCCGGCAAAACCGGTGTGCTGACCACTTTGTCCAGATCCGTCAACATGCCGTAAATACTGCCATTGTTTAACAGGCGCCAGCTGACCACTTCTACCAGGGACAGACGATTGCTGACCGGAGTAGCCAGAACCGCGTGAGTACCAATGGTATCGGGAATCTCCTGGACAATATCGTCATCGTTTTCGCACTGCAGTTCGTAATACTCAGCGGCAGTTTCCAGCTCGACGATTTTGTGGATCGGGGCTTCGAAAAAGACATCGTCAATGCCCTGATCGTAATACCCTTCCCAATGACCATTAAGGGGATCACAAATCTCGGGGCAGGGAATAATATCGTTGAGCCAGGGCACCAAACCGACCACTTCACCGCTGGCTCTTAATCCCCAACAGAGGATTTTCAAGCTAAACAGTTTGTCAGAGCTGGCATCGTTGGAGTAGAGCATCTCCAAGCCATCCAGCTCGGGAGCCAAGCGTATAAAGCGCTCATCGTGCAGTGCGGAGTAGGACTTTCCTGTGAAGAAGTCCACCACATTATCCATGTTGTGGCCTGTGATTGAGGTCTTCATAATACCACCCCTTAAACTGAGGCAGGAGCAAATGGGATTTGCTCCTGGAAAGAGACGGCTGTTCAACCGCCATCACCATATAAAGTATATGGTAAACCTATAAAGCACAACTGCTCGCGCCAGAAAAAGCCAGATTGGCGTCTTTACGCCGCTTATGCTCTTTGCTGAGTTGTTCTTGCTGCGCCGCCAGCTGTGAGTCCCTATGAAATGTGAGCACCCATGAAAAACGCCCCGATGACAATTGTTGCTGATGAGAATATCCCTTTGGTTGAAGCCTTCTTCGGCCATTTAGGAGAAATAGTGCGGCGCCCAGGCCGCCAGCTGGCCCCGGTCGATGTGAAGGATGCTGCGGCACTGCTCGTGCGTTCAGTAACGCCGGTTAACGCCGGGTTATTGGCGGCGTCCAGTGTGCGTTTTGTAGGAACCTGCACCATTGGTGTAGACCATCTCGATGAGACCTTCTTTAAAGAACAAGGTATCGCCTACGCCAGTGCGCCGGGGTGCAATGCCAATTCGGTGGTGGAATATGTTTACGCCGCACTGTGTGAGCTGGATATTGATTGGTTGCACAAACGCGTAGGCATTATTGGCTGCGGCAACGTCGGGGGCTTGCTCCATCGGCGACTGCGAGCTCAAGGCGTCGAATGCGTCTGTTATGACCCTTTCTTAACCCCCGAACAAAATCCCGACCTGGCCGCGCTCGAAGACGTATTGGCGTGCGACATCGTCAGTATGCATACACCATTAACCAAAACTGGCCCTTATCCGACCTACCATTTGGTCAGTACGGCAGAATTGCGCCAGTTAAAAGAAGGTGCGGTACTGCTCAACTGTGGACGCGGTGCGGTTATTGATAATCAGGCGTTACTGGACGTGTTGCGTACGCGCAGGGATTTACGTGTCGTATTGGACGTCTGGGAAGGAGAGCCGGGAATTTCCCGGGAGCTGTTGCAAAAGGTCGCATTAGGAACGCCGCATATCGCTGGTTATAGCTATGACGGTAAGCTCAAGGGCACAGAAATGATTTACGAGGCCTTGTGCCGGCATCTGCAGCGCACGCCTGAGCACTCGTTGCCGCAGCTGGTACCACCGCTCGACAATGGGGCGATAGAGATACCGGCCGGTGACAATTGGGCAGTGATTAAACAACTCGTCAAACAAGTTTATGCGATTGCCGCCGATGATCAGGCCTTGCGTCAGCTGGCAGATTCAGCCGAAAGTGCCGACGCTTTTGCTGAAGGATTTGACCACTTGCGTAAACATTATCCGATACGCCGGGAATTTTATAACTATCACCTCAACGGGCCCGCCGCTGATGAGGCATTAATCACACGCCTGCAGGCGCTTGGTTTTCGGTAAATAGGGTTTGTCTTTCTAAGATCATCGGTAGTAAATCCGTTTTTCGTTTGCTGGCCTTGGGCGGTTATCAATAATGTTTAAGCTCGGAGTTATTATTAATCCCGTCGCCGGCTTGGGCGGCAGTGTCGGTCTGAAGGGCAGCGATGGCGGTGCTATTCAGGCCGAAGCCAGAGCGCGTGGAGCCGAAGCGCGTGCGCCTCAGCGCATGCAGCGCGCCTTGCAAGCGTTGCAGCCGTGGCGAGGCAGTTTCCATATTTACTGCCTGAGCGGTGAGATGGGTGAGGCCACGATTCAATTGCTGGATTTTCCCTACACGGTGATTGGCAACCCTGCCGCTGCACACACTTCTCCGGCTGATACGCATACGGCGGCCCAGGCCCTGCAGCGTTTAGGGGTTGATTTGCTTCTGTTTGCCGGGGGCGATGGCACCGCCCGTAATATCGCGGACGCGGTAGGTCATGAGCAGGTGGTTCTCGGCGTACCGTCGGGGGTCAAGATGCATTCGGCGGTCTACGCTATTTCTCCCGAAGCGGCGGGGCAGGTGGTTGGCGCTTTACTTGA
>CAYTQQ010000031.1:0-16063 GCA_964440135.1 uncultured Cellvibrionaceae bacterium
CGGATTGATGTCGTTAGGCTTTATGTCTTTCGGTGGCATTGATCTGTAATCAGCGAGGAATTACCTAACATGAACATAGAAATTACTCTGGGCGTTGTCATGTTCACGGTCATTGTATTTGCGCTGGTGGCAGTGATTTTGATCGCTAGATCGAGATTGGTGAGCAGTGGTGATGTCACTATCGATATCAACGGTGAAAAGAAGCTCACCGTACCTGCTGGCGGTAAATTGTTGCAGTCTCTCTCAGGTGTCGGCCTTTTCTTACCATCTGCTTGTGGTGGCGGCGGTACCTGTGCGCAGTGTAAATGTATTGTGCTTTCCGGCGGTGGCTCAATTCTGCCTACTGAAGAGGGGCACTTTACCAAGCGCGATGCACGTGAAGGCTGGCGTTTATCTTGTCAAACGCCAGTTAAACAGGACATGGTGATTGAAGTACCCGAAGATGTATTTGGCGTAAAGCAATGGGAGTGTGTTGTTGAATCTAATCCCAACGTTGCGACTTTTATTAAAGAGTTGACCCTGCGTTTACCGGAGGGTGAAAACGTTGACTTCCGTGCGGGTGGGTACGTGCAGTTAGAGTGCCCGCCTCACCATGTCAAGTTTTCTGATTTTGATATCGAACCAGAATACCGTGGTGATTGGGAACGCTTTGGCTTCTTCGATCTGGAGTCCAAAGTCGTTGAACCGGTGCAGCGGGCGTATTCCATGGCTAACTATCCTGAAGAGCGTGGCGTGGTTAAGTTCAATATCCGTATTGCAACACCGCCGCCAAAATCTCAAGGTTTGCCACCGGGCATTATGTCGTCCTATGTATTTAGCTTGAAGCCGGGTGATAAGATTAAAGTATTCGGTCCTTTCGGAGAGTTTTTTGCGAAGGACACTGATGCAGAAATGGTGTTTATCGGTGGTGGTGCGGGGATGGCTCCCATGCGCTCCCATATCTTCGATCAGTTACGTCGTCTGAAAACCACTCGCAAGATGTCATTCTGGTACGGTGCACGGTCCTTGCGCGAACTCTTCTATCAAGACGAGTACGATCAATTGGCTGCCGAGAATGAAAATTTTGAATGGCATGTCGCCATGTCGGATCCGCAACCAGAAGACAACTGGAATGGCCCAACCGGCTTTATTCACAACGTGCTGTATGAAAACTATCTGAGAGATCATCCGGCGCCGGAAGATTGTGAATACTATATGTGTGGCCCACCAATGATGAACGCTGCAGTTATTAAACTGTTGAAGAGTCTGGGTGTGGAAGACGAAAATATTATGTTGGATGATTTTGGTGGTTAACATCTCTTATTTGACATCCTATTTACAACACCCGAAAACGAGGCCAGCTATGCTGGCCTCGTTTTTCTTTTTGTGCGTTTTACTGGCCGGATGTAGCGAACAAGCCGAACGCGATACCGTTAAGTTACACGGCCAGACCATGGGCACCACCTATAACGTTACGCTGGTCGTCGATAACCTGCATTCAGTTGATCAAGCAGAGTTACAAACAGAGATTGACACAGAGCTGCAGCTGATCAATCAGCATATGTCGACTTATATTGCTGACTCCGAAATCATGCTCCTCAATGCGGCGGCGGTGAATGAATGGCACTACATCTCAGAGCCCATGCGCCAAGTTTTGGAAATCAGTCAAACCATTAGCCGTAAAAGTGACGGTGCTTTCGATATTACCGTGGGTCCCTTAGTGGACCTCTGGGGGTTTGGTCCTGGTGCGGTGCAGCCGAGCAAACCCTCGGACGAAGCACTAACATCAGCTAAGGCACTCGTGGGGTTTGACGCTCTTGAGGTAACCGGGCACCAGCTCCAAAAGACCAAAGCTATCAGGCTTGATTTGTCAGCCGTTGCTAAAGGTTACGGAGTCGATTGGCTGGCGGAGCTACTTGATAAGCGTGGCTTTGAGCACTATATGGTGGAAATTGGTGGTGAACTTCGTCTGAAAGGTTTTAATGCAAGGAATCAGTCTTGGCGCATTGCTATTGAACAACCCGATGACTGGCGCGGCAGTATCCATACCGCCATCGCCTTAACCGGTGTCGGCATGGCCACGTCGGGGGACTACCGCAATTATTTTGAACAGGATGGCAGGCGGTTTTCGCATACTATTGATCCAGTGACCGGTTATCCTATTGAGCATAACCTGGCTTCAGTAACGGTGATCGCATCCACCAGCGCGGAGGCCGACGCTTGGGCGACTGCGATGAATGTCTTGGGGCCAGAAAAAGGCTTAGCTATTGCGAATTCTGAAAATCTTGCGGTCTATATGATCATAAAAGAAGGAGAAGGATTTACGGATCGATATTCAAATAGCTTTACTGCTTATCTGGAAAAATGAATTGAACGGGCGGTAGCGTCCAAGGGGTTGAGTTATGGCTACGATGTTGGTTGCATTTGTTGTGTTGTTATTGGTTGTCGCGGCAATGGCGGTTGGCGTTATGTTTGGTCGCCCGCCTATTAAAGGTTCATGTGGTGGCGTTGGGGCGGCTTTAGGCGAAAAGGACTACGTGTGTGAGCTCTGCGGCGATGATGAGACCAAATGCGAAGAAATTAAAAGTGGCGCAGCGGCTGCTACCACGGCCTCATTGGCTTACGAAGTAATTGGGGGTAAGAAGTAACTCTGGTTAAAAAATTACTGCAGTAGAGTAACCCACCGAGAAGTAAGACTGAGGTTGATAACATGGGGAGGGCCCTGATGGCCGAGTATGCTTATGATGTATTGGTAATCGGTGCCGGTCCGGCCGGTGAAAGTGCGGCCATTGCCGCTGCTAAGGCGGGTAAACGGGTCGCTGTTATTGAAAATCGTGGCATAGTGGGCGGCAGCTGTATTCATCAGGGAACTATTCCATCCAAGTCGCTACGCCATGTGGTTAAGCAAATTATTCATTTCAAATCGCGCAGTTTATTCCGTGAGATTGGCGATAGCCGGCACCTTACTTACCCGCGGGTTTTGCAATCAGCAAAGCAAGTTATTCCCAAACAAGTAGAGCTTCATACCAACTTTTTTGTGCGTAACCGTGTGGCGCTGTTTTTGGGCACGGCCGCTTTTATTGACTGTCACAGCGTGCGGGTAAAGCTACTCGATAGCGCCCCGGAAATTATTACCGCTGAACATATTATTATCGCTACAGGCTCCCGTCCTTATCGTCCGGCGGATGTTGATTTTACTCACCCACGCATCTATGACAGCGACACTATTCTGGAAATGCAGCACACGCCGCGCCATATCATTATTTACGGCGCCGGGGTGATTGGTTGTGAATACGCTTCTATATTTTCTGGCTTGGGTATGCGGGTGGATCTGGTTAACAACCGTGACCGTCTCCTGTCATTTCTCGATGATGAAATTTCCGATGCATTAAGCTACCACCTGCGCGATAGCGGGGTGACGGTGCGGCACAGTGAAGAATATGAAGCTGTGGAACCGCGCTCCGATGGGGTTACGCTTCATCTGCAGTCCGGGAAGCGTTTAAAGGCAGACGCGCTGCTCTGGTGTAACGGGCGTAGTGGCAATATTGAAGAGCTTAATCTTGAAGCAATCGGGCTGGAAGCGGATCACCGCGGCAACTTAACGGTGGACGATTCTTACCGCACCAGTATCGATAATATCTATGCGGTAGGAGATGTGGTCGGTTGGCCGAGTTTGGCCAGTGCCTCTTTCGGTCAAGGACGCTCCGCGTCTGACGGAATTGTGGGGCGTGAACACTTTCACGTTGACGATGTGCCAACAGGAATTTATACGCTGCCTGAAATCAGCTCGGTGGGCAAAACAGAAACCGAACTCACCGCCGCACGGATTCCCTACGAGGTCGGTCGCGCACACTTTAAAAACACGGCGCGCGGTCAGATCAGCGGCGAAGATGTGGGGATGCTGAAACTCTTGTTTCATGTAGACACGCTGGAATTATTAGGCGTGCATTGTTTCGGCGCTGAAGCCGCAGAAATTGTTCATATTGGGCAGGCCATCATGCGGCAAAAAGGGGAGGGCAACAGCATCCGCTACTTCCTCAACAACACGTTTAATTATCCCACCATGGCCGAAGCTTATCGAATCGCAGCTTTGGATGGCATTTACCGAATTAATCGCCGTTAATGCCCTCGGCTTGTACGATATGTCTTACAGGATTTTCAGCGATGTCGGCTGGAAATCCTCTGCTCAGGGTATTAGGCTGATAAAGCACGTTGCAGGACGTTACGTGTGATCCCTTAATTTTAATTAAAACTTTAAAAGGACTTTGCCATGAAACGTTTTTCCGCGTTATTTGCTGCTGCTCTTTTCCTCCTTATTAGCGCTCCTTTCACCAGTGCCACAGAAAATACCCCGTCATCCCAAACCCTGGCTGCGGCCACCTTATCTGATCCGGTTAATATCAATACCGCCGATGTCGATACGCTTGCGCAATTAAAGGGCGTGGGTTTGAAAAAAGCCGAAGCCATTGTCGCTTGGCGTGAAGCCAATGGTAATTTCTCTACAATTGAACAATTGCTAGAGGTCAAAGGCATCGGTGAAGCCACCTTGGAGGCAAACCGCGAAAGATTGCGCCTCTAGTCTTTGCGCAGTAACAGCTGCGAAAATCCCTGAATTTTGCTTTAATGACAGCCCGGGTTTATTAACCCGGGCTTTTTATTTGCCTGTTGTCCGGACAAGGCCAAAACCTTGGCAGCAGGATTTCATTACCGTCCGGACACCGGACGTGTCGGCAATTGGGGTTTACGATGAGATATAACGAAGGGCCGCGAATTCTGGTCGCCATGGATTATGACAATGCTGATGACTGTATAAAAATGGCGCGGCAGCTCTCACCGGACCTTTGCCGGCTGAAAATTGGCAAGGAATTATTTACCGCAGCGGGTCCCCGTATGGTGGAAGCGCTGATGGTGCTGGGTTTTGAGATATTCCTCGATCTAAAATTTCACGATATTCCCAATACGACAGCCAAGGCCGTGAAAGCAGCGGCAAACCTCGGGGTATGGATGGTGAATGTCCATGCTTCGGGGGGGGAGCGTATGCTGGTAGCTGCGCGTGAAGCGTTGGAACAAACCCAGGGTAAGCGTCCGTTGCTGATCGCTGTCACTGTCTTAACGAGCATGGAGAACGACGATTTACGTGGAATTGGTGTTACCCGCGGGCTGGATGAACAGGTTTTATATCTGGCGCGGTTGACTCAACACTGCGGTCTTGATGGAGTGGTGTGTTCGGCCCGGGAAGCTACCAGTTTGCGTAGCGAATTAGGCGAAGAGTTTTGCCTCGTGACCCCGGGTATTCGGTTGCCCGATAGCCCGCCCGATGATCAGCGGCGCACGCTTACCCCGGCTGCGGCTCTGGCTGCAGGTAGCAGTTACTTGGTGATTGGACGTCCTATCACGCAAGCGGCTAATCCACTAGCTACTTGTCGGGAAATTGCAGCGAGTCTGGAGGCTAGTGCCTCGTGAATGAGTCTAACAACCGTAATTCCGTATCAGATAAGCCAGCGTTGGTGATTACCATTGATGGGCCCAGTGGTGCGGGTAAGGGAACTTTGAGTCAACTACTGGCGAAGCAGCTGGGTTTTCATTTTCTGGATAGTGGTGCACTTTATCGCCTGGTGGCGCTGGCCGCTCAGCGCCAGGGCATTGATATTGAAAGCGAGCCTGCTGTGGCGGAAGTAGCTCGCACATTAAATGTGAGGTTTGATACTGCCGGCGAGGCCACCCGGATTTTGCTGGATGGAGAAGATGTTACTGGGGCTATTCGGGCAGAAACCGTCAGCATGAATGCATCCGTTATAGCCGCTTACCCAACAGTGCGAGCCGCTTTACTGGCGCGGCAAAGAAATTTTTGTCAGGCGCCGGGGTTAATCGCGGACGGGCGGGATATGGGGACTGCAGTATTCCCCGAGGCGGACATCAAATTCTTTCTTACAGCCAGTGCCGAGGCGCGTGCTGAGCGCCGTTATAAACAACTGGTGGAGAAAGGGGAGGCGGTTGATCTGGCGGCCTTGATTCAAGATATCCAGGAGCGTGATGAGCGTGATCGGACTCGCAAAGTTTCACCTTTAGTGCCTGCTGCCGACGCCTATGTTATTGATAGCACTGTCATGACGATCAATGACGTTCTTAATACCATGCTGCAAATGATCCGGCAGCATTGCGCCATTTAATCTGCTGTCAAAAAACGGTAAAAAATGTAGAATAATCTATCCGTTTTCCCGTGCAGTGCCAAAAAAACGACAGCACAACCTCAATGATGATGGAAGGACACTCATGACCCTAACTTGCTTCAAAGCTTATGATATTCGTGGAAAGCTGGGCGAAGAACTCAATGAAGATATTGTTTATCGCATAGGCAGAGCCTTTGCTGTATTTTTGCGCCCCAAGTCTGTGGTTGTCGGCGGCGATATGCGCTTAACCAGTGAGGCTTTAAAGCAGGCAATCAGTAATGGTTTACGTGATGAAGGTGTCGATGTGATCGATATCGGGATGTGTGGCACCGAAGAAATTTACTTCGCTACCAGCCATCTTAAAACTGACGGAGGTATCGTCGTCACTGCCAGTCACAACCCCAAAGATTACAACGGGATGAAGATGGTGCGAGCGGGCTCTCGGCCGATCAGCGGGGACACAGGTTTAAATGATATTCAGCGGCTTGCTGAAGCGAATGATTTTGCTTCGGTAGATCCCAATAAGCGTGGCAGCTATCGCCAGGAGAGTACTCTGGATGCCTATGTCCAGCATCTGCTCAGCTACGTTGATCGGGACCAACTGAAGCCGCTCAAGCTGGTGGTTAACGCTGGCAACGGGGCCGCTGGGCACGTTATTGATGCACTTGAAAAACATTTGCCATTCGAATTCGTCAAAATCCATCACGAAGCAGACGGCAACTTTCCCAATGGCATTCCCAATCCTTTATTAGTCGAAAATCGCCCGGTAACCAGTGAAGCTGTGTTGGCTCATCAGGCCGATATGGGCATCGCTTGGGATGGAGATTTTGATCGTTGCTTTCTCTTCGATGAAAAGGGTCAATTTACCGAAGGTTATTACATCGTCGGCTTGCTGTCGGAAGCTTTCCTGATTAAATATCCTGGTGCTAAAGTCATCCATGACCCGCGTCTTATTTGGAATACTATCGATATTGCCGAGCGCAATGGCGGTAAAGCAGTTCAGTCCAAAACGGGCCACTCTTTTATCAAAGAGCGCATGCGTGAAGAAGACGCGGTGTATGGTGGGGAGATGAGCGCGCACCATTATTTCCGCGATTTCAATTATTGCGATAGCGGCATGATCCCTTGGCTGCTGGTGGCGGAGCTGCTGTGTCGCAAACAGAAAAACTTATCGGAGTTACTGGAAGATTGTATTGCTCGCTTTCCCTCTCCCGGAGAAATCAACAGCGAAGTTGCCGACCCTAAGGCAGCAATTGAGCGCGTATTAGAGCATTATCGAGATAGCGCTAAAGCCATAGACCGGACCGATGGTATTAGTCTGGAATTCGAACAATGGCGATTTAATTTGCGTATGTCCAATACCGAACCGGTAGTGCGCCTGAATGTCGAGAGCCGGGGCGACAAAGCTTTGGTGGAAGCAAAAACCCGCGAAGTGCTCGCATTGCTCAATCAATAACGCGTTAACGCTGCGCGATTTTACTGTGGAGCCAGAGAATAAGTGGCGGAAGCTTCCGTTTATCCACTGGCTATTCCAGTTAACGACTTTTATATCAAGGATTAGGAAATGAATATTAAAAAAGCTGTGATTCCGGTTGCTGGATTGGGAACCCGCATGTTGCCTGCCACTAAAGCGATTCCCAAGGAAATGCTGCCGGTGGTTGATAAGCCACTGATTCAATACGTGATCGAAGAAGCAGCCGCTGCGGGAATCAAAGAAATTGTGCTGGTAACACACGCCAGTAAAAACGCCATCGAAAACCATTTTGATACCAGCTTCGAACTGGAAGCGCAGTTAGAAGCGCGCTTAAAGCGTTCTCTACTAAACGAAGTGCGTAGCATCACCCCTACCGGTCTCACCGTAATCTCGGTGCGCCAGGCCGAAGCAAAAGGTTTGGGACATGCAATTCTTGCAGCTCATCCTGTGGTGGGGGACGAACCTTTTGCGGTGCTCTTGCCCGATGTGCTGGTCGATAATGCTGAATCCAACCTGCGTCGCGATAACCTTGCGGGCATGGTTAAACGTTTTAACGAGACCGGGCATAGCCAGATCCTGGTGGAAGAAGTGCCTTACGAAGATGTGGATAAGTACGGGGTTGTCGACTGCAATGGAGCGCAGGTTGGGCCGGGCGAATGTGCCGAAATTCAATGTATGGTTGAAAAACCCCATCGCGACGAAGCGCCTTCAAACATGGCAATCGTTGGTCGCTATGTGCTCTCCAAGCAGGTGTGGGAACTGCTCGCCAAAACCCAGCCTGGTGCTGGTGGCGAAATCCAGCTTACTGATGCCATCGCCGGTCTGATCGAACTGGAAACCGTTGAAGCGTATCGCTTGATAGGGCGCAGCCATGACTGCGGCACTAAATTGGGTTATATGATGGCGAATATGACTTATGCTTGTCGCCATCCAGAAATTGGCGATAAGTTCAAAAACTTTCTTAAACAGCCGGCTACAGAATAACAACTATTTTCCTGAGTAACTGGCAGCGAAAGTTTATATGATTTGCAGGTTCGAACAAGCATAAGTCAGAGGTCATTCCTTGATAACACCTATTATCTTGGCCGGCGGTTCCGGTTCGCGTCTATGGCCCTTGTCGCGTCAGCATTACCCCAAACAACTGCTCAAATTATTTGGCAACGAAACCATGTTGCAACAGACGCTGTTGCGATTGAAGGGCTTGCCTCTGGGTGCGCCCATCGTTGTATGTAATGAAGAACACCGATTTATGGTGGCGGAGCAGTTGCAGGAAATCGGCGTAAAAGACGCGCTGATTATGTTGGAGCCCATTGCACGCAATACCGCGCCTGCCATCGCGCTTGCGGCTATCCAGGCGCAGACATTGGATCCCAACGCCGTCTTGTTAGTGCTTTCTGCTGATCACATCATTCGCGATGTCAGTGCCTTTCATGAAGCCGTTAAGGTTGCGGTCACAGCAGCCAAAAGCGGGCGGTTGGTTACTTTCGGAGTGCACCCGGTAATTCCTGAAACCGGCTATGGCTATATCAAAACCGCCGCTACCGAGGGCGATTCCCTGCCGGGTTGTCTGTCAGTTAAGGAGTTTGTGGAAAAGCCGGATCTTGCGACCGCTGAAACCTATCTGGCCGCAGGTTGCTATTACTGGAATAGCGGCATGTTTGTTTTTTCCGCCGATGTATTTTTACGCGAGTTAGAACAGCATTCAGCCGATGTGATAACCACAGCGCGCGAAGCCCAGCAGCGTGCGCTTCAGGATCTGGATTTTATTCGCGTTGAGCGCGAGGCCTTTGCCAAAGCCCCAAATATTTCCATCGATTATGCGCTGATGGAAAAAAGCAGCAACGTTGTATGTGTGCCCTTGGATGCCCAGTGGAGTGACGTTGGTGATTGGAAATCTTTCGCCAGCTTGTCAGAAAAAGACGGTGCCGGTAACAGCTTTATTGGTGACAGCATCGATGTTGGCTCGACCAATACTTTAGTGTTCTCGCGGGATAAATTAGTCGCCACTATCGGCGTTGATAATTTGATGATCGTTAATACACCCGATGCCGTATTGGTTGCCGATAAAGAACACGCACAACAAGTAAAACAGGTGATCGGGCAAATTGAACAGCTGCGCCGCCGGGAGCATTTACAGCACCGGGAAGTCTATCGTCCCTGGGGCTGCTTTGATGCAGTCGACGATGGCGATCGTTATCAGGTGAATCGTATTCGGGTAAAGCCGGGTGCGAGCTTGTCCTTGCAGGTACACCATCATCGCGCGGAACACTGGATCGTCGTCAAAGGCACAGCGCTGGTACAGAAAGAAGGCGAAACCATGTTGCTGTCGGAAAACGAATCCACCTACATTCCGATCGGCACCAAGCATCGGCTATCGAATCCGGGAAAAATTCCACTGGAAATTATTGAAGTTCAATCAGGGCCCTATCTGGATGACGATGATGTTATTCGCTACGAAGATAGTTATGGCAGATCATAAATTTGATTTTAATATTATTGAAAGACTAGGGAGTCAGGCATGAAGGTAACTATTTTTGGAACGGGCTACGTGGGGTTGGTAACCGGCACGTGTCTGGCAGATGTGGGGCACGATGTACTCTGTGTTGACGTTGACCAAAAAAAGGTGGACAACCTCAACGTTGGCATTATTCCGATCTATGAGCCGGGCCTCGACAGCATTGTTAAACAGGCTGTACAAAATGGGTTACTTAACTTCACGACGGATATGGATCGTGCGGTTAGCCATGGCGACCTGCAATTTATTGCCGTGGGTACACCTTCCGGTGAAGATGGTTCAGCGGATTTGCAATATGTCGTCAAGGTGGCCGAAACCATCGGTCAGCGTATGGCGGAATACAAAGTCGTAATCAATAAATCTACCGTGCCCGTTGGTACTGCAGAAAAAGTCAGCGAGGCATTGAGCAAAGAGCTCGCGGCCCGCGGTGCCAAGATTCCTTTCGATGTGGTTTCCAATCCGGAGTTTTTGAAAGAAGGTGCAGCGATCAACGACTTTATGAAGCCGGATCGCATCGTCATTGGTACCTCCAGCGAAAGAGCCGAAAAGCTGCTGCGCGAACTCTATGCGCCGTTTAACCGCAACCACGATCGCATGATATTTATGGATGTTCGCTCTGCAGAGCTGACCAAATACGCGGCTAACGCCATGCTCGCTACCAAAATCAGCTTTATCAACGAGATTGCTAATCTGGCAGAGTGCCTGGGCGCCGATATTGAAAAAGTGCGTAACGGTATCGGCTCTGATCCACGGATTGGCTATCACTTTATCTATCCGGGCTGCGGCTATGGTGGCTCCTGCTTTCCGAAAGATGTGATGGCGTTAATTAATATTGCCAAGGGCTGCAACTACAAAGCGGAATTGATCGAGTCAGTAGATCGGGTCAATCAGCAGCAAAAGCATAAGCTCTTTAGCTACGTGCAAAAGCACTTCAACAATGATATCGCGGGTAAAACCTTCGCGATCTGGGGGTTGTCCTTCAAGCCTAATACCGACGACATGCGCGAAGCACCCAGCCGCGTATTGATTGAAGCCCTTTGGAAAGCCGGTGCAAAAGTGCAGGCCTATGACCCGGTGGCCATGGATGAAACCCAGCGTATTTATGGTTTGCGGGAAGATTTCAAGCTTGTTGGCACCAAAGAAGCGGCGCTGGAAAATGCCGACGCGTTGATTATCTGCACTGAGTGGAAAAATTTCCGGGCGCCGGACTTTGACTTCATCAAGCAGACGTTAAAGCAGCCCACCGTTATTGATGGCCGTAACCTCTATGATCCCGAGCGGATGCGTGACCATGGCTTCAATTATTATGCGGTTGGCCGGGGCTTGAGTGTGCAGCGCATAGATACAGCGCAAGTGCTCGAAGTAGGGGCCGCTACCGAAGCGGCAGTGTAAACAGAATCATTAAGCGGTATTGCCATGCAGCCCGATCTCCTTCATCCGTTACGACGTTTTCTCGAACAATCCCGGCAACTGCTGGAATTGGCCGAAGAGGGTGATTGGGCAGCTTTCGAAACTCGGTTGGCCGAGCGCCAGCTGGGTTTAGCCAATCTTGGGGACAATGCGCTGTTAATCGCCGTTGCCAAAGCGGGCTTGGCGGATGAGATGCGGCAGTTAATTGCAGATATTCAATCCGTCAATGATCGCATTGGTGAAGTGGCCGAGCGCGAGCGGACGGATCTTGCCGGGCAATTACGGCAGTCATTCCAGGCTGAAAAAGCCATTGATGCCTATAAAAAATAACCTTCTTAAACACGCCGATTAGTCATTTCAGCGGCTTGGCGGTGGCCCCTATCCAGGGTCGCGTACTGTTAAGTTCCTGTATTTGAATAGCGACATTTCTATGCTTGAGCGGCTACCTTTCTGAGCTCAAATGGTCACATCTCTGGCCTTAAGCGGTCACATTTCTGCGCTTAAGTGGCTAGATTCCTGCGCTCTTGTCCCTCCGCTACCCATGCCCAGAGGCTTACTGAAACTTCTCTTCTAGCTTGCCAACTCCTTTTTTTACGACCTGCAGCAAATTTTCTCGCCATTTTCGTCGGGTTTCTGGCGAGTTATACCGTCAATAAATTGTGATTTTTCTGCGATAACCCGCTATTAAGCGCTTATTTTCCCACGTTTGATGAATGTAAGCTGCTGAATTTAAAAGATATTAAGTTTATTTAGCGATGCTGTAATTTTTTCCTAAAGCTTCTGCCCGGGGTGACGATAACTTAAGCAGAAGTCCTGATCACCAGGTTGTCTTCAGACTTCATCGACCGACTTGTCACAGCAGCGTTAACGACTGTGAACAGGACTAAACTTTAGGAGATTAATCATGGCTCTAGTAATTGGTACCAACGTAGCTTCCCTTAACGCCCAACGTCAGTTGATGAATTCAGGCAGCGCGCTTGATCGTTCCACCGAACGTTTATCTTCGGGTAACCGCATCAACTCAGCAAAAGACGACGCCGCCGGCCTCGCCATTTCCAACCGCATGACTTCACAAATTCGCGGCCTGGACCAGGCTATCCGTAACGCCAACGACGGCGTATCACTGATTCAAACCGCTGAAGGTGCGCTGCAAGAATCCACCAACATCCTGCAGCGTATGCGTGAACTGGCCGTCCAGTCAGCGAACGGTATTTACGACCAAGGCGACCGCCAAACCCTGCAAGCAGAAGTTAAACAGCTGCAAGCGGAATTAACCCGTATTTCTGAAACCACGACCTTTAACGGTCAGAAACTGCTTGATGGTTCTATGGGAACCAAGCAGCTGCAAGTGGGTGCGCAAGCTAACCAAACAATTGGTATTTCGATTGGGTCGTTCAGTGCTAACTCATTGGGTGGTTCTACTGGTGATTTAGTTGGTAGCGTAACCACTCGAGCAGACATGATAACTGCTACTACTACGGCGGGCGAATTTACCATCAATGATAAAGACGCTACCGTTTTAGATGCTACTAATGCGGCTACTGTAAATAAAATGCTTGATGTAATGAATGCCGATTTTAATTCAGTAGGTGTTTCTGTCGGCACTGTTTCTGAGCTGACGGCTCAGAATGTTGGTTCTGGAGTATTAGTTGCCGGTGTAGATGCATTACAAATAGCGGTGTTGGATGGTGACGGTAGAACTCAAACGCTACAAATTACTGGCACTAACAGCATGAAAGAAGTTGTTAACAAAATTAATGAGGCAGCTGGTGGTATTGTGCAAGCTTCATTAAACGATGCCGGAAAGTTGGTTCTTACATCGCAAAATGCAGAAAGCGTTACCGTATCTAACGCTCAAGGCGCAGCGTTAACAGCTGTTGGCTCAGGCACCAACACTTCATCAAGTTTTTCTTTGGTCTTAAATAAGCAGCCTGGTTTTGCTGGTGATATCAAAGTCACCACAGATGACGCTGATGTGCTGGTCACTACAGGTTTGAACGCCCATACAGGAGATGGCTCTATACAGGGAGCATCCGTTACTGCTGCCGCGTTAAACAAAGGTGATTTGGTTATCAATGGCGTCGAGATTGGTGCTATCGCTGTCGGTGTGGCGGAAGCGACAGTGACTGGTAGTAGCGCAGAGTTTGAACAAGCACTAAATATTGTTAATGCGATCAATGCTAAATCAGCAGAAACCGGTGTAATTGCATTTGCCTCCGGAGATGATTCAGATCAGATTTCATTGAGATCTGTAAGCGGTTCTGAAATCTCTATAAAGGCAGGTGACAGCTTGACAGGGGGGGCTTCAACCCTAACAGCGCGTACAGGCTTGCTTGAGCGCAACGCCACCGAAGGTGCAGGCTCAGTAGCCTCTATCGACATCTCCACCGAAGCCGGCGCTCAAAAAGCCATCGGCATTATCGACAAAGCCCTGGAGCAGGTGAACGCTACCCGTGCTGACCTCGGTGCTGCTAACAACCGTTTGGACTTCACCATCTCTAACCTGGCGAATATCTCTGAGAAGACATCAGCATCACGCTCACGGATTGTAGACGCTGACTTCGCAGCGGAAACCGCCAACCTGAGCCGTTCACAAGTGTTGCAGCAAGCTGCTACCGCAATGCTGGCCCAGTCTAACGCGCGTTCACAGCAAGTGTTGTCACTGTTGCAATAAGCGTGATAAAGATCGCCGGGATACGTTTTAAGTAACCCGGCGATTTTCTCGATTCGGAGGATACGCAAATGAGTGAAGTCACAAGAGTCGACGCCAGGCCACATCCGGTTGTTAAGATCTTGGCTCCACCTTCATCTGCTGGAGTCAGGGAGTCCAGCGGCAAGGTCTTGCCGTCAAAGGTTCCAAGCGTTGCCGCTCAACCGGAGGTAAAAAACCAAAAGTTGGCGGTCGCGTCTGCTGTTGCGAATGCTGAAATGGGTCAGCGCGTGCAGGCCGCAGTAGCACAAATGAATGAATACATTCAGTCCACCCAGCGCGACTTGCAGTTCAGCTACGACCCTGACGCAGGGCAAACGGTAGTTAAAGTTTTAGATCGCTCGTCGCAGGAAGTTATTCGGCAAATTCCCGATGAAACTTTCCTGAAACTGGCGCAAACACTGGCTCCGGATGAACCTTTGCCGCTTTTCAGGGCTGAGGCTTGAGTTGGCGTTAGCAGTATATCAAGGCACCTTCGGGTGCCTTTTTTATGCCTGTAAATTACCCCACCCGTATTATTTTGCTTTCTTTACCCGCTGCTCCTCCTGCGTGATTTCTCTCCTCCAAAAATCGTTTTTAAATGGGCTGATCATTTTTTGGCACGGTCCGTGCAAATACCCCGTCAGGCAATGAAGTAATGAAATAAATATCGCTGTTGCTGCATTTCATACGGGGTTTGCCACGAAGTCCTATGCCGATGTTTACAGACTTCATTTAACGACTTGTCACAGTGAAAGTCTGTGAACAGGAAAAATCACTAGGAGATTTATCATGCCTTTAGTTATTAACACGAACGTCGCTTCCTTGAATTCGCAGCGCCAATTGGTGAATTCAGGAAACGCACTCGATAAAGCGACTGAGCGTCTTTCCTCTGGCCAACGTGTTAACTCCGCCAAAGACGACGCTGCCGGTTTGGCGATTTCCAATCGCATGACCTCACAAATCCGCGGCCTGGATCAGGCCATCCGCAACGCCAACGACGGTGTTTCATTAGTTCAAACCGCCGAAGGTGCGCTGCAAGAAGTGACCAATATGCTGCAGCGTATTCGCGAACTCGCTATTCAGTCGGCGAACGGTATCTATAACGATATTGACCGTCGCACCCTGGATGCCGAGGTGCAACAGTTAAAATTGGAGATGAACCGCATTTCCGAAACGACCTCGTTTAACGGTCAAAAACTTCTGGACGGTTCTTTGGGCGATACCTTCTTACAGGTGGGTTCGCAAGCGAATGAAACCATGAACGTCAAGATAGGTTCTTTTGCAACCAGCCGCCTGGGTGGAACTTCGGGTGATATCGTCGGTGAATCAGTAACGCCCGGTACGGTACCCCCCACTAGCCATGCTGACGAAATTGCGGCATTGAATGCGTTGACGGCTGGTGATCTGATCGTTAACGGCACCGCTATCAAACCAATCACGCCCGCAGCGACAACCCTGGCTGATGCCTTGGCCAGCATGAATGCCGACCTTAAAGGTAAGGGCGCTGAAGTGACGTCGCTGGTGCAGGTAACCGCGGACACAGCGGGCTCAGGTGTATTGAGATCGCCGGGTGAAACGCTGGAGCTGGAGCTGGTGGATGGCAATGGTTTAACACAGACCTACACGATCACCGGCACCAACGATATGAAAGAGCTGGTTGCCAAAATCAATGCCGAAACGTCTATTGAAGCGAGCATCAGCGATAAGGGCCAGTTAACCTTAACGGCTCCGGGAGCCTCCTCGTTAACCATTACCGAAACCGTAGCAGGTGGTGCGGCCAGCCCAAGTGGCTTGACCGCCGGGCATCATAACTTTGCTTTGGT
>CAYTQQ010000031.1:16163-23115 GCA_964440135.1 uncultured Cellvibrionaceae bacterium
AATGGCAACCTGCTCGGTAGTGCTGTGGATTTAGCGGGTACTCCTGACCTACTGCAGGAAGGCGATTTGATTATCAACGGTATCGCCATCGGAAAAATCGCTCCTCAGGCTGACGAAGATGCTACTGCGGCTGAAGCCATTCGCGTGATCAACCTCTCATCCGGTGAAACCGGGGTGGTGGCCTTTGCCAATGGTACTGATGGCATCGCCTTGCGCTCTGCCAACGGTGAAGAAATCTCCATTAAATACGGTGAAACCGCTGTTCCCGCTGACGTATTGGCTATCACCGGGTTTAAAGAGCGTAATGCCGGTGCCGGTGTGGGCAGCGTTGCTAGTATCAAAATTGATACTTACGAAGGTGCTCAGCGGGCCATCGGGATTGTCGATAAGGCGCTGGAACAGGTGAACGCTACTCGGGCTGACCTGGGTGCGGTGAATAACCGTCTGGAATTCACCATGTCCAACCTGGCTAACGTGTCGGAAAAGACCTCGGCGTCACGTTCACGTATTATCGATGCCGACTTTGCGGCCGAAACCGCGGCACTCAGCCGGGCGCAAGTGTTACAGCAGGCATCGCAGGCGATGCTGGCGCAATCCAATGCGCGTCCGCAACAAGTGCTGCAGCTGTTGCAGTAAGCGGGCAGCACGATGTGGGGCTGAGAAAGGCGTAATCGCTTCGGCGTTACGCCTTTTTCTCATGATTGTTTTATTTTGCCTAAAGTTTAGGCAAACCTTGCCGCTATACTTTGAAGAGAGATCATCCAGTAAGAACCTGGACAGGGTTCAATTGCGTGCGCCGAGGATAAATTCATGGTTGATAGCATTAAATCGAACAGTGCCGCCAGTGCCGGCTCCACCATCATCAGCTCGTTGAGCGGTGGCTCGGGTATCGACAATGCTGCTTTGATCAAGCAGTTAACGGAGCTGAATCAGGCACCGCAGGCAGCCCGTTTGGAATCACGCCAGAGCTTGCTGGAAACTCAGATTTCCGACTATGGCCTGTTGCGCAGTGCTTTCGCCCAACTGCAAACCGCCGCCAATGGCCTTGCCAGCCGCGACACCTTTGATGCCAAAGCGGTTTCCATTCCCAACACGTCCTTATTGGGTATTACCAAACTCGAAGCGAAAGCGGCTCCCGGCGATTATCGCCTGAACATCGAGCAGGTGGCCCAAGCCCAGTCACTGAGTTCCGGTAATTTTGCCAGCCCTAACGATGCGGTCGGGAAGGGTACGCTTACCTTGCGTTTCGGCAATTGGAGTGGCGACGGGGGTGGAACTGGGGGATCTGCAGGAACCTTTGCGTTTGCAGTCAACCCTGAAAAAGCCGGTACCACAATTACGATTGATGATACCAACAACAGCCTGATTGGATTGCGCGATGCGATCAATGCTGAGGGAATTGGCGTGCAGGCGACCATTGTCAGTGACGGTGGCGGATTCCGATTATTGATTACTGCACCATCGGGCGGATTTAACGAAATTGAATTGACTGCTGAAGAAGATAGCAGTGCAGCTGGCTTGGCAAAGTTTAATTTCAATGCTGTTGCGAATGCTGATGAGACTACGGAGACGCTGGCACAAGAGCAGGATGGTAGAGATGCCAAGGTCCGTGTTAACGGGCTGTTATTAACCCGCGAATCCAACCGGCTCACTGATGTGATTGAAGGGTTGGAGTTTGATATTTTCAATAGCTCAACCACAGAAACAATTACGATCAATATCTCTGCTGATAAAAATGTGGCAGAGACTGCTATCCGCGATTTTGTGGATGCCTATAACACGTTTTTGAAAGACGTCGGCAAGCTGGTTGGTTTCAACGAGGAGGCTGGAGAGTTCGGCAGTCTGCGCCAAGACCCGCTGGCCAAAAACCTTTTGCAAAGCGTGCGCTCGATGATGACCGGTTCAGTGTCGGGCGTAACCAGTGGCTTTAATTCGCTGGGCACTATCGGTATTCGTACGGAGCTGGATGGGACGCTCAAAATTATTGAGAACAATACCAACACGGATTTCCGTGCCGCGATGGACAAAAATTTTGACGCGGTAAGAGATCTTTTTACTCCCAATACCGCCTC
The DNA here is from genome assembly GCA_964440135.1 of uncultured Cellvibrionaceae bacterium. Taxonomy (GTDB): domain Bacteria; phylum Pseudomonadota; class Gammaproteobacteria; order Pseudomonadales; family Cellvibrionaceae; genus Cellvibrio. Next base: position 18,236 of record CAYTQQ010000031.1, read on the forward strand.
ATCAGATACACGCGTTAATGTCACTGCCCACAGCGCCCGTAGCATCGCTGGCAGTTACGACGTGGTAATCACGCAGCATGCTGCCAAGGGTGGTTTTACGGCCGATCCAATGGCCCTGTCATTCCCCCTGGATACCACCGGTAAAGATTACAGCTTCGTCGTCGAAGTGGATGGTATTAGCGCCGCGCAAATAACATTGCCTGCCGATAAACAATATGCCAGCGGAGCTGAGTTGGCAGCCGATATTCAGTCACTGATTAATCTGGATGCTGATCTCAAACAGAGCCGAGCCAGTGTACAAGTCGCGTTCAATGCCGATACCAACCAATTGGAATTTACGTCCGCAAACTATGGTGCCTCGAGCCGGGTTTCATTTTCGGCTGTGGGTGCTGATATGGCGGATCTGGGTATCGCGGCTGGAGCCGGATTTGCCGGACAAGATGTGGCGGGCACTGTCGATGGCGTAGCGGCATTTGGTTATGGCAACGTACTGTTACCAGCATTGGGCAGCAAAGCCGAAGGCTTAAGCATGACGATTGCTGATGGCGTAACCAATGCAACGATTACCTTCTCGCGTGGTTTTGCCGGGCAGATCGACAGCTTGATCAATGATTTTTTGAAATCATCGGGCTTAATCAAGGGGCGCGAAGACAACATCAATAAAAATATCGCTGAAGTCAAAGACGATAAAACCGCACTTGAGCGTCGCAGTGAAGCATTCAGGGCGCGTCTGCAAGCGCAATTTACCGCCATGGAAGCGATTGTGCGCAGCCTGAATTCAACGGGTAGTTTTTTAGAAGGGCTGGTTGATCGACTGCCTTTCACGGCCAAAAAATAACTGATTGTAAGCGCAAGAAAGCCGCACGAAGGTGCGGTTTTTTTCTACTGATGGGTGTCAGTGGAGCAAAAATATACCTGGGTTTGTTATTGGAGTTTGCTATTAAAGTTCCGCCAGTACGCGCCGTTAACATCCATGCAACAAGATAACGTTTACCCGTATTTTTCACAGGAAATTATCAAATGAAAGCCTATCAAGCCGCACAAAGCTACTCTTCCTTGAAAGTACATTCCGGTGTTGAAGATGCCTCTCCGCATCGCTTAATCCAAATGTTATTTGAGGGCGCGCTTGAGCGTATCGCCCAAGCCAAAGGCGCAATGCAGCAAAATCAAATTGCGCGTAAAGGTGAATTGATCGGTAAAGCCATCAATATTGTTGGCGGCCTGCAGGGCAGCCTGAATGATAAAGAGGGCGGGGCGCTAGCGACGAATCTTGACGAGCTATACGACTATATTATTCGTCGCTTGGCTCAGGCGAACTTCGCGAATGATCTTTCAATATTGGACGAGTGCGGCCAATTGCTGGGTGAAATCAAGTCGGCGTGGGATGCCATAGCGCCAGAGGTGGCTTAACGATGGCTTGCACGATGAGGCTTTCCGTCGTAGCTGACCCGGACTACGCGGGCTCCGCTGGCATTGAGCACCTTGATCACTTGCAGCAGGCTTTGCAGCAGGCACTCATCCAGCAGGACTGGCTCGAAGTGCAGCGCCTGGATAAGATTTGTGCGGCGGTAGTCGATAGAGTCGTGGCAGCGCGCCACGAGAGTGCGGACGATCTGGTCATCGCACTTTCCCAGCTAAAGGACGTCTATCGCCACCTTATTTATGGTTGTCAGGCAAAAGTCGCTTCCATGGCTGTTTGATTAACTGTTACTCTTTCCTCCGAACCTACCTTCGGAGGACGCTGATTTGTCTAACTACAATCCACAAGAAGCCCTTAAACAATACCGCCAATTAGGGCTCGAAGCTGAAGTTAACAACGCTAATCCCCATCGCTTAATCCAACTTCTTTATACCGGTGCACTCGAGCGATTGGCCGTAGCCCAAGGCGCTATGGAACGTAAGGACATCTCCCTTAAAGGTGAACAAATCAGCAAGGCCATCGGCATCATCGGTGGCTTGCGTGCGAGTCTTGATCTTGATGCTCCGGGAGAGTTGCCGGCCAACCTCGATCAACTCTATGAATATATGGAAGTGCGTCTCCTGCAAGCCTCTACCGCCAACAATCAGGCAATGCTCGCTGAAGTGGTGGAACTGCTGAAAACCCTGAAGTCTGGTTGGGATGGCATTGCTCCTTAACTCAAAGCCTGCGAAAATTACCGGCTTCTCCAAAACAAAGATGACGAAATTTCGCCACGACGCATCTTTTTGGTAGACACGGCCTCGGCGCGCCATTTATTTGACTGAATAGGCTTCCTGGTCTATTACTATCTAACGCCAGTCATTTTTAATGACATTTCCAACATCCTTCCATCCATTGAATCCTGGCAGACCATCGGGTCTGGTGGGTCCTTAGTAATAACAAGTAAGGTCAGCAGTATGTGGGGCAACCATAAGGTCCTGGTTATTGACGACAACCAACAGCGTCGATATGACTTAAAAATTTTGTTGGATTTTCTTGGGGAAACAACGCTGGTAAGCAGCTCGGACGAATGGCAGAGCAGTATCACGGAAGAGCAGCGCAGCGATTATCTGGCAGTGTTTATCGGTGACATAGCGCAGTCCGGTGTGAATCTGGAACAGTTACTCAAACAACTGCGCACATGGAATGACGAAGTGCCGGTGGTAAGGATTGGCGATCAAACCGCGCAGGATGAGCATTTGGAAGACAGCAGTCGGCACATGATTATTGCACATCTGTCCGTGCCACCTACCTACAACAAGTTGATTGATACGCTCCATCGCGCGCAGCTTTTTTGTGAAGCCCAATCAATGAACAAGCGCCAGCTGCAGCGTCGCCCGGTGCATTTATTTCGCAGCCTGGTCGGTACCAGCCGCGAAATCCAGCACGTACGCGAAATGATGGCGCAAGTGGCTGATAAAGACGTATCGGTATTAATTACCGGCGAATCGGGTACCGGTAAAGAAGTCGTTGCCCGCAACCTGCATTACAACTCACCCCGCCGCGATAAGCCTTTTGTTCCCGTTAATTGCGGCGCTATTCCTGCTGAGCTATTGGAAAGCGAACTCTTTGGACACGAGAAAGGGGCGTTCACCGGGGCTATCAATTCACGGGCAGGGCGCTTCGAATTGGCAGAAGGCGGCACCTTATTTCTCGATGAAATTGGTGATATGCCGCTGAATATGCAGGTTAAAATCTTGCGCGTACTGCAGGAGCGGTGTTTTGAGCGCGTGGGCAGCAACAAAACCCAAGCGGTTGATGTGCGCATTATCGCCGCAACCCACCGTGACCTGGAAAGCATGATCACCGATACAACCTTCCGTGAAGATTTGTATTACCGACTCAATGTGTTTCCCATCGAGCTGCCCTCCTTGAAAGAGCGGGCCGAGGATATTCCGCTGCTGATTAATGAATTAGTCACGCGCATGGAAAATGAACAGCGCGGCTCCATTCGTTTTAATTCGGCTGCAATAATGTCGCTGTGTCAGCACGAATGGTCGGGTAACGTGCGGGAGTTGGCCAACCTCGTAGAGCGCATGGCAATCATTCATCCCTACGGTGTTATTGGGGTTCAGGATTTGCCGGTCAAGTATCGTCATCTAGATGTGGCCGACGAAGATTTCACCATGGTTGGATCAGCGGCTAGCGTTAATGGAGCGAGCTTTGTCAGCCTCAACGATACCCCGCTGCTGCCTGAACAGGGCATAGATTTACGCGAATATATGAATAATCTTGAAATGAGTTTAATTCAGCAGGCGCTTAATGATTGTGGCGGTGTTGTGGCCCGCGCGGCTGAGAAGCTACAAGTAAGGCGCACCACGTTAGTCGAAAAAATGCGCAAGTATGATATGCAACGTTAACAGCGCTTTTTAAAAAGACGCGCTATTAATAAAAAAAGCCACCCATCTCGACGATGGGTGGCTTTTTTTTACACAAACGTTTGGCTCAAATGGCTTTAACGTCTTTCTGTGGAGCGGGTGGCTGAAGAACGGGAATCTGAAGAGCGAAGATGTGCTGGTCTGCTCTTCGCGCCCGGTTTTCCACCCTGTGGGTGATGACTTTGACCACCCGGTTTTGCTCCACTTTTACCGGCGTTGGCACGATTTTTCGGGCGCCGGGGTGCGCCGGAATTATTACGGCCATTGTCTCGCCCGATCGTGGTGTTGCGACCAAGACGGATAGGTTCCGGGCGGATAGTGGGATCGGGTTCAAAACCGCTAATCACTTCGGTTTCAATATCACGCTTAATCAGTTTTTCAATATCGCGCAGAAATTTGTGCTCATCAACGCACACCAATGACACGGCAACGCCTTCGCGTTCAGCGCGACCGGTGCGGCCGATGCGGTGGACATAGTCTTCCGGCACGTTCGGCAGCTCGTAATTCACCACGAACGGCAGTTGATCAATATCAATTCCGCGAGCGGCGATATCCGTTGCTACTAACGCGCGAATCGCGCCGCGCTTGAAATCTTCCAGCGCTTTAGTGCGCGCGCCCTGACTCTTGTTGCCATGAATAGCGGCGGCAGTGATACCGTCTTGTATCAATTGTTCAGTCAGGCGGTTTGCACCGTGTTTGGTGCGCGTAAAAATCAGTACTTGTTGCCAGTCACCCTTACCAATTAAATAGGATAACAACTCGCGCTTACGATGACGGTCAACGGGATGAACGCGCTGTTCAACACGCTCCGAGGCGGTGTTGCGCCGCGCTACTTCAATCAATACAGGCTCATTCAATAAGCGATCAGCCAGAGCTTTGATTTCATCGGAAAAGGTGGCCGAGAACAACAGGTTCTGACGTTGTTTGGGCAGCAGTGCCAACACTTTTTTAATGTCGTGGATAAAACCCATATCCAGCATGCGGTCGGCTTCGTCCAACACCAGGACTTCGACTTCTTTTAATGACAGCGCGTTTTGTTGAAC
>CAYTQQ010000032.1:0-14712 GCA_964440135.1 uncultured Cellvibrionaceae bacterium
GTGCTGGAATAGATAAAGCGCTCGATAGTAAAGGGCGCTAAGGCGTGGAGTAAATGACGCGTCCCCTGGAGATTTACTTGTTCATAAAGCGGTGAGTCTTCGCCGGTAAAATCAAAATAAGCAGCGAGATGGATAACCGCTGCCAGGTTTTTTCCTTGCTCCTCAGCGATCTTATTGAAGGCTTCAGTAACGGAATCGGCTGAAGTGATGTCAGCCTCGTAAGCATGATCAACCACATCGGCGGGCGACCTGTCCAAGCCAATGATGCGGTAGTCATCCGCCAGTGCGCGGGCCAGTGTCTGACCGATATTTCCCGCAGCGCCGGTAATTAACACGGCGGGCTTTTGCTGGCGCTGCTGCTCGCGATCCATACCCTCATCCTGTTATTAGTGAGAGGGCTAAGGTATAGGCTGTTTATCAATTAATTTGTGCGGTCGCAAACCCTAAGCACATTTTCTACCGGGGTAATCCAATTAACTGTTTTTTTTATTTTGATGTCAGCGCCAATATGGATGGAAAGGAAGAGAAAAAATAAATACGGCCGCGCATCCTTGCCCGGCCTGGGTCAACTGACAAATTGCTTATAAGCGGAAAACGACACCACCGAATAAACCTTGGATGTCGTCATCGCCACCACTGCCGCCATTGATGTTGGTATAGCGTTGGAATTCCAGTCGCGCGGCAAAACGTTCGTTGATAATAAATTTCGCACCGACACCAAAATAGGGTGATGTGCCGTCATCATCGTTATCGGCTGGCAATCCTTGAATCGTCCCGGAGTTATCCGTTTTGTAAAAACCAAGACCGGCACGACCGTAAATAGCAAACCAATTATTAAGTGGCGCTTCTGCTAACGCACTGATCGTAATTGCGCGGGACTCCTGAGACAGTGAAAGAGCACTATCGCCGGAATCAAAAACAGTACCGAAACTGGTATAGCCTAACTCAACCCCAAAATTTTGATTGAATGAATAGCCGAGTTCGATTTTTGGCCCATCATCCGCATCATCACAATTGGTGATATTTTTACAAGCGTTGCGCGCTTCAGTGCGACCATAGTCAATACCGATAGTAAAGCCCTCCGGAAGTGCCATGGCAGGAGTAAATGAACCGCAGGATAAGGCGGCTACAAAGGTGCTGAGATAAATGTGTCTTTTAAGCATAATGAGTTTCTCCGTTGTCGGTTCTGCAAACTGATTTTATGCAGGTAATTTTTAGCGGAATATCCACTATTTTTGTGTCGCTTATTTTTTCTATAAATTATGTTTTTTTAACCGCTACGAAAGCAGGTTGTTGGGCACAAGATAGAGCCTTGGGTTACTCAATATCTGTTCGTTGTCTAACTAAAATAATGATTGTAGATAATTATTTAGCGCGTTAACTTAATTTTCATTAACAACATATTTCTCGGCCAGACAGCGAATAGTTTAAGCGCGGCGGCGCACTGACGTAACCACGCAATTTATGAAATTTTGAGCACAACAGGCTGGCGTAATGCGTAAGGAAGCGACGTCTACTTATTTATGGAAAAGACGGTAAGAGCTTGTTTAAGATTTAGCAATTCTGCTTTTTTGTGACGAAGGATTGCTAAGAAGTGGGTAACTATCAAGCAGGAGGTTTTTATGGAACGCTCAGAGACGAGTTCAACTAACGGTCTTTCACGTCCCAGCGGGAGTGCTGCGAATCTAAGTGGCGCAGGAGAACAGTTTCGCACCGGAGCGCGCGAAGCAACAGATAAAGTGTTGAGCAGTGCAACCAAAGCAGCGGAAGCGGTAGGTGAGCAGGCCCGCAAGCTAAAAGATGGGCAGATACATCTGGGTGAAAGTTGCCGTGCCCATTTGCGTGAAAAACCACTCTCCTCGCTGGGAATTGCGGTAGCAGCCGGGTTCGTACTCGCTTTACTGCTCAAGCGCAAATAACCGGGATGGGCTTACGAAGCAAGGAAGATCTTGCATAGAAAGGACGAGGTTCAACGCTCCTGTCGTCGAAAAATACTTGAGTGCATTATCGCACAGACCCAGATCGGCGACAGGAGAATGATGAGCTACGGTGGTAGCCAAATTATCGCAACATAAGGAGATTACTAATGCTTGAAACTATCGCAATTATATTGCTTATCTTGTGGGCCTTAGGGCTCGTTTCAACATACACCATGGGTGGTTTTATTCATATCCTGTTAGTGCTCGCGATTGTCGTCGTACTGATCCGGGTGATAAGAGGACGCAAGCTTTAGCTACGCTGATGTGCAGGTGTAGGTGAAATGATTGCGCCGATTTCGGCGCAATTTTTTTTGGTCATTTAACTCTGTCATTATCTGGCGCATCGCAATTATCGGTAGCATAGCAAATAGGTGAGCTGGGCGGCGATCGATCCGCATCATCTTCCTTTTTCAGTCCTTCGAGCACCGCAGAACGCAAATCCGGCAGGTGAGAGTGTTGGGGGTCGCGACTGGCTGTAAGCAACGTCAATCGTCCCTGGCGGGCATAGCGCATAAGGGGCGTCAGGCAATCGGGATCTTGCGCTAATTCTGCGCGATACATCTGCGAGAAAGTTGCCTCATTGATTTTATTTTGATGCCATTGGCGGCGCAGTTGTGGTGACGGGCTCGCGTGTGGATACCACTCGGTGAGATTCAAATCCTCTCGTGTTTTTCCGCGTGGCCAGAGTCGATCCATTAAAACCCGTGCGCCATCAGCTGCCGTTTTCTCGCTATAAACACGCTCCAGCCGGATGTCATACATAGTACTGATCCCTGCAGTTTGGCAACAGATGACAAGATGGCGGTAACTGCTTAACCGCCAATATGGTCATAGAGAATAGAGGCTCCCACCAGGATAAGGACCAAGCCGCCGACGATCTCTGCCTTTTTGCCAAATGTGGTATTGATAATTCGCCCCAGCATGATGCCAAGCGTGGCCATGATCAAGGTGGCCAGGCCGATGGCAAGCGCTGTCACGATGATATTGACCTCGACAAACGCTAACCCTAAACCCACCGCCAAGGCGTCAATGCTGGTAGCGATTGCGGTGATGACCAGAACCCAGAAAGTGTGTTGTTTAAGCTTGACGCTTGTTCGGGATTTTTCCGGGCTCAGGCCCTCATGAATCATGTGCAGACCGAGCAAGGATAAGACCCCAAAGGCCAGCCAGTGATCCCATGCGGCGACAAATTGCACGGCCGCTTGACCGATACTCCAACCGATCAGTGGTGTAACCGTTTCAACAGCCCCAAATATTAATCCTGTCTTAACCGCGGTTGACCAGCATGGGCGTTGCAGTGCCGCACCTTTCCCGATTGCGGCAACAAAGGCATCGGTCGACATTGCCAGAGCGATGAAAATAATCGAAAAGACACTCATTTAAAATCCGGGATAACTCTGGAGCTATTAGTTTTTGTTGGGGCGCGATGATAGCAATCCTCACGCCACTATATCCAGTGACTTGCGCCGTTTATTCAGTGGTTGACGAACCTAAATAATCACCAGCGGTCACATTCTGCACACCCATATTAACGATGTGAAGGAGTAACTTATGGAATCCATTAACGCTAACCGGCCTCATTCCAATCAAGAAGACCTGTACGGAATGGCTGCTGTCGACAAGATCAAGGAAATGGTGGACAAGGTAAATACCTGTTTCTTTTGCACTGCTGAAACCGTTGCTGGATCAACTGGCGCGCGGCCGATGGCGGTACAGGAAGTCGACGATGCTGGCAATTTGTGGTTTCTCAGTGCGAAAGACAGCCACAAAGATCAGGAGCTTGATCTCGATACTGAAGTTCAGCTTTTATTTCAGGGCTCTGAACACGCTGACTTTATGGAAATTAAAGGACACGCGAGCAGTTCTAATGATCGGCAAAAAATTCGTGAATTATGGAACCCTATAATGAAAACCTGGTTTAGCGAAGGGGTAGAGGACCCGCGCATTTCTGTGATCAAAGTAACGCCGATCAATGGTCATTACTGGGCCACTAAGCACGGCCATACCATTGCCGGTTTTAAAATGTTGCTGGGTGCTGCCATCGGCAAAACGCTTGATGACTCAGTCGAAGGAGGCCTGCGTTTGTAACAAGTGAGATAGCTGCGAAGGAATCGTCATCGTGATAGTTGTGAGGAAGTAGATCATGCTCGCTTGTTTTATCTGGTTATTAGTCGCAACCGTCTTTGTGCAGGTCCCCAATTTACTGGGCATACAGAATCAACAACACGAGGGCATTCTAACTTTTTACGATGCCCTAAAAATAGCCGCAATAACCTTGCCTTTAACGTTTATCGCGACCACCGGGTTCACGCTTTATTATGGCCGTGCGGAGCAATATTTTAGCTACCCGGCCATGGTGGTCTATGCACATATTGGTGCTTTGTTTGTCGGTATCCTGATTCAGGTGTTTATCCTGAAAGCCAAAGACACGAATCCGTTGGAGTTAATCGGATTGGGCGTCTGCATCACCGGGCTACTGATATCCATCTTCAGTAAGGACATCATGAAATATTTCAGCGCTTGATAAGCACTGTCAAAAAATTGAGGGTCAAGCCGACTCCTCTTTTAAAGCGTTAATTTTGCATGGTGTTGATAAAGCTATTGGCTTCTGCAATCGATCTTTGCAGGGCGGTAATTAATTGATCTACATCGCTGTCAATACTAATGACTTCATGACGCAAAGAATCAATCGCACGGGTATTAAGATTGTGTTTTAAATACAGTACTTGATCCTGCATCGCAGCTAATACCGGCTCCATGCGCTTTTCAGATGCTTCCATCAATTTTATCATCTGCTGATATTTCTGGCGGGTTGCCTGCAGCTTTTGCTCGCTGTCACGGCGTAAGGTTTTACTGGTGTATTGCTTCAGCTCATCCTCCCACTCATCAAACAAGGCTTTAGAGACGGATTCTACGCTGTTGATGCGATCGCGAATCTTTTCGGCGCTGGCGCTGCTGTTTTCGTATTCACGATTGAGCTTGTCATAAACTTTTTGTAGCTCGCTGGGTTGTACCGCCACTACCGACTTGAATTGTTCCAGCGCCGAGACGAACTGCTCCTGACCCTCCTGTTGGGCATCCCGTGCTTTTTCCACCCGATCTACCATGATGTCGCGTTTATGAACGCCTAAAGACTCCATAGCACTGTAATAGGTAGAAGAACAGGCGCCGAGAAAAAGCATCAATAACAGGCTGGGAAAAAGTGTTTTCATAACAGTTCCTTGTCGGGTGTACCAAAAGGGCTTTAAATCACAAAGACGTCGCACGTTTGGTCGTTAAGCCGCAATTAAGCGCCGCAGCCATTCGAGCAGCACGCGCGGCAGCTGGTCCGGTTTATCTAACAGGGCGTATTGATTTTTGCCAAAAATGCCAGGCAAATAATTAGCGGCATGTCGATCTACGGTCAAACAAAAGGTAAAAATGTTTTGTAACTTTGCTTCGGCAACTGCTTTTTTCATATCCTCAACACCGTAGCGTCCTTCGTAATCGTCGTTGTCGTTGGGCTTGCCATCAGACAACAAAATTAATAACCGATGAGCCGCTGGTTTGGTCATAAGTTCTGCCGTCGCGTGTCGCACCGCAGCTCCAGCCCGAGTGTAACGTTCTGGTTCTAGCGCACTGATTTTTAAGGCCACTTGATCACTAAAATTCTCCTCAAAACGCTTTACCTCGCGCAGCGTAACGGCTTGGCGACCCTGACCAGAGAACGCCTGTACCGAATAAGGCTCACCCAAACCCTCTAACGCAATACACACTAGCAGCAGCGCTTCTTTTTCGACATCAATAATGCGCCGGTGATTGGAAATCCAGCTATCTGTTGAGCCGCTGACATCGATGAGTAACGTAATGGCGGTATTTCGGTCTACGGTGCGCTGTACCTGATAGCACGCCTCCGAAAGCGAGCTACCCGCACGAAAATCTGCCTGACTATCGATGTAGGCATCCAAGTCAATCTCGTCACCATCCAGCTGCTTCCGTTGTCTTACTCGGCGCGCACGCAAGACTTCAAATTGTCGCCGGATGCGTAACAATAACGCGTGATGCTCGTTCAGTATTTGATCCACCCAGTCTTGAGATCCGTATTGTGGCGGCAGCACGCTAACCAGCGCTCCTGGATTCTGATACATTTGCGTGCGGTAATCCCATTCGGGATAATTTAACGGCCGATTATTCCGGGTCGATGTATCGATTGCCACACGTGAGCGTGTGTCCGGAGGATCATCAGACAGCAAGACTTCTTTAGGGCGCGTGGGCGTAGCAACCAATCGTGCTTCGGCAAGTTCGGACACCAGCTCTGCGTATTCTTCCGCCCCGGTTTCTTCATCCTTATCGACGGGGCGTTGTAAGCCAAGCGGATCTTCTGCATGCTTGTGCGGTTCATCACCCTGAACCATCCATATGCCGGGCTCTTGATTATCATCTTCGTCTGGATTCTGTTCCCGAACCTCGGGGCGGCGTTCCAGCTGACTGCTGCGGGTCGGTTCATTGGTCATATCATCTTCTGTCGCCGCGGAAATAATCGCGTGCGGAGATGCATCCGGTGCCCGGCGTAGCTCGCCAGTCCACCAGTCCTTTAACAGCGGATTGATACCATAAGCGCGCGCAGAATTTCCCCTAACGTTTTCAGCCAGGCTGGCTGCCAGTTCGATGGCGACATTGAGCGATACTTTAGGCGAATCACATAAGGGGATTGGCACAGAGGTTGAGGGCTCAGCGGTAAACAGCGAACGCAAAAAATGTTCAAGCGCCGCGCGTGCCGGATTAAATTCCGTTATTAACGGACGCTTTGCCATCGCCGTTTTTTGCGCAGCAGTAATTGTTGCAGCCATTCCCGGAAGTAATTCTATTAAGGCTCGATCGGCGGCATAAGCCTCTAACACTAAATAGAGATCAGCGATTAACGGATGTGCTGCTTGATCAATAAGTGCTGCGCTCTGGCGCTGCGCGCGCATAGCTTGTCGCAATGCCATGACGCAATAAGCGGTGTAAGCTTGCTCGCGATCCGTGAGAAAAGAATCAGGGGGTAGCCAGATACTGTGGCCGTCGGTAGCAGGAATAGGATGTTCAAGGTAGGGCCGTTGATAATGGCCAAGCAGTCGCGCCAGGAGGGTAGGTCGGGCGGGCAGCTGAGCAACTTTGAGGGGGTAGGTCGTACCGAAAAGAGAAGAAATAAATAAATCCAATCGTTCGGCGATATCCCGCAGACGAACGGTAGGCACCGTCTCCGGCGGCTTGTGATGGCGTTGCCATAATCGTTGCGCATAAATCGTTGCATGGCGCGCAACATCCGTAAGCAGGTCTTCTGGCTCGGCCATGAGTTAATCCATCTTGACCAGTTATCGCTACTCTACAAAAGTAGCATTCACCAGATCGCGCATGGCTCCAATCATCGATTCATCATCGGACAGAGGCGCGACTATGGCTGAGTAACAAGCATTGCGTATGCTGACCCCAGAGCTAATAAGCTGCGCTGCTGCAATTAATAAACGAGTGCTCGGCACTTCGGCTAAACCGCGATCACCGAGCGCCCGAATTCGTTGTGCCAGAGACACCAAACCGTGTGCGCTGGCATGCTCAACACCGCTTTCACGGACAACAATGACAGCTTCACTTTCCGGTGGGGGAAAATCCAGATCCATCGCCACAAAGCGCTGGCGCGTACTCGGCTTAAGATCTTTTAGCATTCGCTGATAGCCTGGATTGTACGACACCACCAGCTGAAATCCGGGTGTTGCGGCCAATTGCTCGCCCGTTTTATCGATGGGTAGAATACGGCGGTAATCGGTCAGTGCATGCAGCACGACGATGGTGTCCTGACGTGCCTCGACCACCTCGTCGAGATAACAGATTGCCCCTTCACGCACCGCTCGGGTTAACGGACCGTCTTGCCAGACAGTACCATCGTGGCGAATAAGATAGCGGCCGATTAAATCGCTGGCGGTAAGATCGTCGTGACAGGCTACCGTGATCAGCGGGCGGCCCAAACGCCAAGCCATATACTCCACAAAGCGCGTTTTACCGCAACCCGTAGGGCCTTTAAGCATTACCGCAAGCTGACGCGCATGGCACTGCTCAAAAATCGTAATCTCTTCGCCGCTCGGCAGATAAAAGGGTTCATCTGTCGGCGTTAACAGAGCGTTCGATAAGGTTTCCTGAGCGGTCACGAATTCCTCAACTTATTATCCGCATAAACTTCAGATTCTTCATTGACCTCAAGCCGGGGTGGATAACGAAAAAAGTCAAAAATAAAGAGCGCTACGCCCACCGTAAATATGGATGCTGTAGCCACTAACATTAAAAAATGAACCTGAATTTTTAATTGTGCATCCAAGTAACCCATACCCATTATGCGTTCCAGATAAACTTGACCAATCCCCGCTGTCGCAAAGGACAAGGTCATGCCAAACATGCCAGAAATCTGCAGCCAAAATGCCCAATAGCCCATTGAGCTGCCTTCTTCGCGACGACCACGTGTGAGATACGGCAGTGCGTAAGTAATCATCGCCAATACGATCATCACATAAGCCCCATAAAATGCCGCATGACCGTGCATGGCAGTAATAAGCGTGCCGTGCGTCCATTTGTTAATGCTGGGCCACGTGTGTGCGAGACCTAATAGGCCCGCACCGAAGAGCGTAAAAATGGCACTGCCGACGGTCCAGTGCAAGGCCAGCGAATTGGGATGAGCAAGCCCCGAGCGCTTAATGGCGCTGTAAGCGTAAATTGCCATGCCCACTAATGCTAAGGGCTCCAAGGCACTAAAGAATCCGCCGATTGGCAACCAGTAAGTCGGCACACCGACCCAGTAATAATGGTGCGCAGTGCCGAGGATGCCGGCAAGAAAAACTAACCCAACAATGACATAAAGCCACTTTTCCATGACCTCGCGGTCAGCCCCTGAAAGACGGATGAGCAAGTAGGCAAGAAAGCCGCCCATGATCATCATCCAGACGCCTTCCACCCAGAGATGGATAGTCCACCACCGATAGAAAATAGAAACGGTATAGTTTTCGTAATGTAACAAGGCCGGGAAAAACAATACCGCAGAACTTGCCAGACCAAGTACCAGTACGCCTTCGGTTGTCGTAAAGCGCCCGGATTTTTTTATTGTCATAAAAATGTTGTACAGAAAGATCAGCATACAGATAACGATGGTGATCTTGTGCGGCAATGGTTGTTCAAGCAATTTATTGCCCGTGCCGTAGCGAAATAAATAACCAATAATTGCGCTGACGCCCATAAGGGTCCACAGAACAAGCTGAATATAGGCAAGCTTGGTGCTGTGCAACTCTGTGCGCGACTCATCGGGAATCATCCAATAAGTTGCGCCCATAAAACCGGTTAGCACCCATACAATTAATAAATTGGTGTGTATGACTTTGGTTACGTCAAAAGGCAATACATACAATAGAGGATCGGGCCCGAGATATTTGGTGGCTGATAACAAACCAAATACCAACTGCAATCCAAATAGCGCCATTGCGACCGCAAAATACCAGTAAGCAACTGACTGAGATTTATAGCGCATTACTCTTCTCCATTATTTTCCGTGTTTAGTTCAATTCTCGCCGTGATAGCAGGTGCGTAAATCCGTTACTTTAATGAAGCTAAGTAGGCAGTCAGATGCTCGAGCTGCTCCGGCGTTAAGCTGTCTGCGTAACCGGTGGGCATGAATGAAGTTCCACCGGCTGAATACATCGCTCCAGGAGTCAGATACGCGCTCGGCTCGACAATGGATTCACGAATAAACTCTTCGACAGTGGTGGCATTTCCGGCGTAGTCAGCGGACGCGAGAATAGTGGCAGCGCGCTCAGATAACCCGGCGAGAGTAGGCCCGGCCATATCAGCTCCGGGTGCAGTGGAATGACACGCGGTACAAGCGGGTATGGCTGTACGGAAAACATTCTCACCTTGGGCGCGGGGATCATTGTCAGACGTTACTGGGCGAATGCCTGGTGGAACATCATCAGCAGAGGTAGTGGTTGAGCCTATATGATCCGCGCCTGGGATAAAGCTGCCGGTAACCAGAATCGGTCGCGGTGGCCACCCCTGATTATCCACCTTACTTACCCAGTCTAAAAATGTAATGAGGTTGCGGATTTCTTCATCGCTCAGGTTCTGCTTGGGCATCAGGCGGCGATGTTTTTTCTCGTCATAAAAATTGGCGGGATCGCGCATGTAAGCTTCAAGATAAGGCCGACCCCGGTGATCCGTGATTTTGGTTAAGTCGGGCGCATAATAGGCCCCTTCACCAAACAGCGTATGGCAGTTAATGCAGTTATATTTGTGCCATACGTCTTTACCGTGGGTGACTTCAGGCGTGATGGCCTCGGCGTTGGTTAACGTTGGAAATTGCCGATGGCTGTCGACCGTAAGGATCAAGAATATAAGGATAGCGATGCCGGTCGATGCAATGGCAAAAGTTCTGGCTTGTTTATTATTCATAAGTGTTTATCCCTAAACGCTGATTCCAGTCCAATAGAGTATGCCCATAGTGAATGCATAGGTAATTGCACTCGCCATCAATAACAACACCACAAAGCTGAATATTCTTACTGGTCGATAAAGTCGCGGGATTTTCATTGCACCACTCCATGTTTGCGATTATTTTTATGCAGGCTATCACTCGGTTTTTACAAAGACAAGAGAGGTATAGCCACCAACTTCATCCAGTATTAACGATGATTTAATTGACGACATTTTTTGATTACCAAAGCGAATCAAAAATAAATCGCTCGTTACAATTTGAAGTTAACCGTTATTTATGTACGCGGATTTTCTACTTTCCTCAATGAAAAAGTCTTCCGCTATCCCGGCTTTCCGTCCTGACGGGGACGGGTGAGGATCGGCCAATAGAGCAGGGCAAAGAGCGCAAATGCCAGCACCCAACTCAGCGCCGCGAGCGTCACGCCTAACCGATAATTAATCATCTCTGCAGCGGCGGATACTCGCACCAGTGCGGCCAGGGTAATAGCGCCATAAATAATCCAGCCAAAGCGCGGTAAAATTAACGGGCGACCGGTATGTCCTAACGCTACACGCGTCATCACGCCCAGTATCAAGCTGCCCATCGCGCCGACACCCAGTGCGTGTTGCCACAAGCTATCTGCAACGACTGGCGAGAACACACTCGCGCCACGCAGAAATAACGCCACGACTATCCATAAATACGCCAGATGCAGAATCCATAACAGGGGTTCGCGCGCTGCACGCCAGCCCGACCACTGCACTAATCGCACAGCGTTAATAACACCCGCAATTAACGCACTGCTGCCGATAAAGAGTGCGGGAAAATTCAGCGCATCTGCGATAAGCAAAACAGCAACGCTGATCATGGCAAGCCGGTCCGTCCATGCTGAGCGCGTTACCCAATCCGGATTGCCCCCGTTATTTTTGAACCAGTTGATGGTGAACAGCGGAGTGATACGGCCGGCAATGATGACCATCATCAGCGTAATGAGATTGAGCCCAAGCAATTGGCCCGCTCTGATCAGGTCGGTCGCGCCACTGACAAAGCCAATGTGCATCAACACATTGCCGAGGAATAACAGGAGCAGCACCGCGACGAGAATTAAATTACGGCGGTTACCATGCGTGAGCAGTACCTTCGCAAAATAAGCAGTAAGAACGGGCAGGAAGGCAAGATCGATCAGGGCAATAAGCCACTGCGGCAACCACGCCGCCAACCAAAAAGCCGTGCGCCCCGCCAGCCAGAGTAAAACCAGCAGCATTAAGCCGCGCTCGCGCAAGGGCGGGGCGCCCGTCCAGTTAGTCACCGCGGTGAGAATAAAACCCGCCGTCGCTGCCGGAACCAAACCGTAAATCATCTCGTGGCTATGCCAATGCAAGGGCGACCATCCCAGATGCAGGGGCCAATCGGCGAAAAGAAATCCGACCCACGTCAGCACCACCAGCGCGCCATATATGCCGGTTAATAAGAAAAATGGTCGGAACGGATACGCCTGCAGCATCCTCCAGGCACTTTGATTATTCATTTTGGCCTCCGAATGCGGATGGAGTTGGGCGGGGCGAGAAGGCGGGAATTAATCCCGCCGGAAAGATGCTTTTATTATACATCTTCAAAGGGCATTTACAACGCGCCCGAATACTGGATAATAGCCGCCCCAATTTTCTATTGGCGGCGGTTGCGCGGTAACAGTAGTAGCAATGATAAAGGGAGTTTACTGAGATAAGGAGCACGAACCGCGAGCGGATGCACCAAATGGCGCAAAAATTTGCTGACAACTGATTTTTTCGGTATTTTGGCCGCCTTCCTGGCCTGGCTGAAAAAAATACAGTGCCATGAAAACGCAGAGGCATAGAGCATCTTCTTTCTTCAGAGAGAAGACACAGACAATTTCCCGCTCTGGATGGCCTGGAATCTGTCCGAACAGACCTTCGTGTGGACCGTGGTTGGCTAACCTGAAAAACTATTGATGCGGGTACAAGGGGATATGAATGAGTGATGTTAGCGAAAGATTGCACACGATCTTCAAACACGTAGTACAACACAACCAGGGTGAACACGAATTTCACCAGGCAGTTAAAGAAGTTATTGAAACCCTCGGACCGGTGCTGGAAAAGCACCCCGAATACGCAGAGCACAAAATCATTGAGCGTATTTGTGAGCCCGAGCGCCAAATTATTTTCCGGGTACCCTGGCAGGATGATAAAGGCGAAGTACAAATCAACCGCGGCTTCCGCGTAGGTTTCAACAGTGCCCTGGGCCCATACAAAGGCGGCCTGCGCTTCCATCCTTCTGTTTATCTGGGCACCGTCAAATTCCTCGGCTTTGAACAAACCTTTAAAAACGCCTTATCCGGCATGCCCATCGGCGGCGGTAAAGGTGGTGCGGACTTTGATCCGAAGGGCAAGTCTGATTCCGAAGTCATGCGGTTCTGTCAAAGTTTTATGACAGAGCTTTATCGTCACATCGGCGAAATGACTGACGTACCTGCCGGTGATATCGGCGTAGGTGCACGGGAAATCGGCTACCTGTTTGGCCAATACAAGCGCATTACCAACCGCTATGAGTCCGGCGTACTGACCGGCAAGAGCCC
The DNA here is from genome assembly GCA_964440135.1 of uncultured Cellvibrionaceae bacterium. GTDB lineage: Bacteria > Pseudomonadota > Gammaproteobacteria > Pseudomonadales > Cellvibrionaceae > Cellvibrio. The sequence continues at coordinate 13,040 of CAYTQQ010000032.1, forward strand.
TAAGTGGGGCGGCGCCTTGGTACGTCGTGAAGCCACCGGTTATGGTGCAGTTTTCTTCGCTCAGGAAATGCTTAGAGTGCGCAACCAAAGCCTCGAAGGAAAAACCTGTGTGGTATCCGGCTCGGGCAACGTGGCGATTTATGCAATCGAGAAGCTGCAGTCGCTGGGTGCAAACGTCGTAGCCTGTTCTGACTCGAACGGCGTGATTTATGACAAGAATGGTTTGAAGCTGGACACCATCAAGCAGCTGAAAGAAGTAGAGCGCAAGCGCATCAGTAAATACCTCGATCAACACGGCGACGCGCAGTATCTGGAAGGCGGAAACATTTGGGACATTCCTTGCCAGTTGGCATTCCCGTGTGCAACCCAGAACGAAATGGACGAAAAGTCTGCCAGAACGCTTCTGCACAATGGCTGTATTCTGGTCTCTGAAGGCGCCAATATGCCGGTTATGCCAGAGGGCGTTAAGCTGTTCCTCGACTCGGGCATCTCCTACGGCCCCGGTAAGGCAGCGAATGCTGGTGGGGTGGCAACATCCGCTTTGGAAATGCAACAAAACGCCAGCCGGGATACCTGGTCATTCCAGCATACCGAAGAGCGTCTGCAAGAAATTATGCGCAACATTCATAACGACTGTTATGAAACATCGAAAGAGTATGGTGTGCCCAACAACTATGTGGCGGGTGCCAATATCGTAGGATTCCGCAAAGTAGCGGAAGCAATGATTGCTTTTGGTGTGATTTAATCTGCGTATTTATGCGGGAGGGGATCTCTCTCCCGCATTATCATCTTCGTACTTCTATTCTGCCTTTCGCGTTACCTTTACCACCTGCAATCGGCGTACTTTGCCGCCGGGCAGTGGCCAGTCAATGGTGCCACCGGCACGTAAACCTATCAGCGCGCTACCTACGGGTGACAATATTGAAATTCGCATCTCATCTACCTTGGCTTCCTTGGGGTAAACCAGGGTGACGGTGGTTTCTTCACCGGAATCCAGGTCGGTAAACATGACCGTAGAACCCATGGCCACCGCATCATCGGGAAACTGGGAGTCCTTAAGGACTTCGGCGCGACTTAACTCTACATCCAGCGCATCGGCAGCGGCAGTATCATTGGCATCAATCAATGCCTGTAAATGCTTATAGTCTGATTCGCAGACAATAATATTGTTGTGTTGTTTTGCTTGCATGGTGTGACCTCGAATTTTCAAGTTCTTAAATAGTGAAATCCATAATACAGCCCGACATTCGGGGTATTTTTATTTAAATCAAATGCAGGGTGTAAGACGGCGATTAAGAAATAAAGCTACTTAACCGCCAAACGCGAGAAAGGCGTGGAGGCGGCCTTGTCCACGGCTGGAGATCGGAAGTGAATAGGTGGGTAGTGCGTTCATGTGCTTACCATACCAATGGTCGAAATCCTAATCAACTACCCTTTGTGCTGACCTGCCAGTATCTCGAATTTTCTGTAAACCGCCTTGCTTAAACGACCTTACCCACCGGTTACCTGTGGAAAGAAGGCGACTTCATCATTGGCCCGGATGCGGGTTTCCGATGTGGCCATGGCTTGGTTGACCGCGCTTAATACTTTTTGTTGCGCAAAAATATCAGCCCACTCCGGATGTTGGCGCTGGAGATGGTGCAAAAGTTCTTTCACTGTCGTACCCGTGAAGT
>CAYTQQ010000032.1:14812-16956 GCA_964440135.1 uncultured Cellvibrionaceae bacterium
CGCCCGGAAAATCCTGTGCCGCCGGTGACAATAATCGCGTTAATCCGAGTATCGGCGATCCACTGAGATACCTGCGCACGGATCTGGTAAATATTGTCTTTAACCAGTGCGCGCTCTGCCAATGTGTGGCCGTAAGCAGTCAGCGCATCAGCCAGGTATTGACCTGACGTATCGCTCGCTTGGTCACGGGTATCAGAAACCGTGAGAACTGCGATTGCCAAGGGGATAAAGTTATCGTTTAAGTGATTCATTATTTGCTTCCAATAAATGACATCCTCAGCCGCCAATCATCGCCAAATGGCGAGTAGCGCCGGCATTACGATCGTGAAGGTGGTGGCTGGCAGCCTTGCCCATAACGGCCTTGGTTAAGTAATCCATGAGCTTCTCTTGATCAGTTGCACTTTGCAAAAGTTCGCGCATATTTTGGTGCTGCTCAGCAAAGAGGCACAGGAACAATTGACCCATGCTGGACACCCGCAAGCGGTTGCAGCTTAGACAAAAATCTTTGCTGTACGGCATGATCAAACCTATCTGCCCGCGATAATCCGAATGATAAAATTCACGCGCTGGCCCGCTATGTAACGCTCGCTGTTGCTCCTGCCAACCGTGCGCCTGGAGCTGTTCGATAATCGTCTGACCACTGAGATGGTGGCGCTGAAAAAATTCCAGATTGTCGTTAGTTTGCATCAGCTCAATCAGCCGCAAGGTGAGCGGACGGGTGCGCACAAACGCCATAAAATCATCGAGCGCTTCGTCATTCATACCGCGCATCAAAACCGCATTAACTTTGATTTGCTTGATGCCTAACTGTGATGCCAGCGCCAGACCTTTGAGTATGCTGTCGAGCTTGGCGTGGCCGGTAATCATTTCAAACCGCGCCGCATCCAGGCTATCGATACTGACGTTAAGCGCGTCCAGACCGGCGGCTTTCCACTCCGGTAAATCTTGTTGTAAACGGTAACCGTTCGTCGTGAGTGCGACGGTTTCGATGCCTGGCACGGCTTTGCACAACGCAATAATTTCACCCAGATCCCGGCGCAGGGAAGGCTCGCCTCCGGTGATACGAATTTTGCGCGTACCCAAGCGTGCAAAGGCGCTGACGAGATTTTCTATCTCAGACAAGTTTAATTCTTGCGCCCGCTGGTCAGTGCTGCAATCGGTTCCGTGAGGCAGGCAATAATTGCAACGAAAGTTGCACGCTTCCGTCACCGACAGGCGCAGATAGGTAAAGCGACGGGCAAAGTTGTCGATTAACATGCGTACACCTTTTCAAGTAGGAAGGCTTGCCCGTTTCCCGGCAAACCCTGGTGGCCGCACTCCTTTATAGAGCTTGTACCACGGCCCAGTTATCCTGCCTCCGGCAGAGGGGTAGACAAAAGGGCTCGGCGTGTTTCAGATTCTACCTGATTTAAAAGCGTGCGTTGGCCGGCGGGAGTTGTTTTGGCGGGTGGCCGGTAAACCCTGCCTCAGGGCAGGGTTGGCAAGTGTCGATTTTCCAAGAAGATCAGGCGCGGTTTGAGCGAGTTATCGATACCTTCCGGCAGTTCGTTAGTTGCTGATGATGGGTCTTTTGTTTTTTTGTCTGGCGTCTGACTGGCTTGTGCTTTTTCTTGGCCAAGTACCTTATCAAACAAGTCCATCCGAAAAGATCCGGCGACAATATCAAGTCGGCCATCACCGGTTAAATCCTCCAGCGCCATGGTGACAATGCCGGCGGGCGCGTTAGGAATGGGGTGGGGCGTGAAGATTTGCTTGCCGTTGTTTTCGTACCACACTAGGCTGTGGCGCTTGGGATCATCCCAATAGTTAACCCAACTGCCCACCACGAGATCGAGATCGCCATCCAGATCCAGATCGCCCACGGCAACCGAGGCCGCGCCATAAAACCGGCCGATATCGTAGAATTGGAATTTCAAATCCCCGAGATTTTCCAACCATTGCACGCCATGATAAGGCTTGGGCTCGACGTGGGTATCAAACGCGTCGCCGTTGGTGAACACGATATCGAGGTCTTGATCGCCATCCAGATCTACCAGCGTCATAGCGGTCGAGCCGAACATCGGGTGAGGCGCACGTGCAAGGATTTCGGGTTTAAAAACACCTTTGCCCTGATTGATAAACGCCATAATCATTTCGTGTTCCTG
>CAYTQQ010000032.1:17056-22609 GCA_964440135.1 uncultured Cellvibrionaceae bacterium
CAAATTTGCCCGAGGGTTGCTGACGCAGCAGCAGGATTTTGCCGGCAAGCTCGCTCGTCAATGGATAAACGCCGAGGTCCGCAACCACTATGTCTAACAAACCATCGCCGTCGTAATCCACCACCTGGCTGCTGGTCGGAATAGCTATATCGGCCAGTGGTGTTTCAGTCCAGCCTTTGGCGGATCGGTTCAATAAAATCAGTTTGCCGCTGCCGCCATCGCTGACTAAAAATTCGGTACCCCGGCCTCGGCCCAAGTCGACAGCATTCACATGTAAAATTAAGGGCAGTTGGGCTTTATGCTCCAAGGCGGTCAGCGCAAATTCCAACGGCGGATTAGCAATATCTAAATAGGGCAGGACAGGGAGTTTTTCGGCCGCACTGCCGTAATAAAAAGCGGTGATATCGCGTACATGTTCCGCCGGAATAAACTCGTGGCCAAAACGGGTGTAGGCTAAATCGGCCATCAACGACACCACTCCCGGCCAGTTATTTTTAGGTAAAACATTGGGGGAGGGCACTTTGTGGCAGGCACTGCAATAACGGTTGATCAGAACAACAATTTCTTCAACGGTTTTAGGCGCGGCGGCTTCGCTTGATGCCGGCGCGTTAGGCTGTGCATATATGTTGCTGCAGGGCACAGTAAATGCCAGACAACTAACCACTAGCAGAATAAAAATACGTTGGGTCATAAGAGCAGCCGAGTAACGGAGTGAGCGCTTGTTTGAGTACTGCTAGTCTTCGCGATGACTAACAACCAAGACTAAGCCTTATACCGTAAAATCCCGTGCTCAGCTAATAAATAGATCAAAAGGCAGCACAGTAACGGATTCGCCCGGGTTGACCGGCCCGCGCTCACGCTCCAGAACAACATAGCAATTAGCGCCGGTAAAAGAGGTCAACACGCCTGAGCCTTGTGCACCGTTACTGGCCGCCTGATTACCTTCCTCTGAGCAGGTCAAACGCCCACGCTGGAAATCCATGCGGCCAGGTTGTTTTTTAAATGCTGTTGCCGCGGGTATTTGTAGCGCTAACGGGGCCGGACTATTTTCACCGGCCATTTTGCGTAATACCGGTAAGGCCACTTGGTGCAAAGTAACCAACGCTGATACCGGATTGCCGGGCAGGCCGAAAAAAACACTCTGTCCAAGTCTGCCAAAAGCAAAAGGTTTACCCGGTTTGATTGCCAGCTTCCAAAAGGCAATCTCGCCTTGTTCGTGCAAAATATCTTTTACCAGATCGGCATCGCCCACAGAAACGCCGCCACTGGAAATAATTGCATCAGTCGCTGTGTGCGCCTGCTGAAATGCCAGCCTGAGGGCATCGGGCTGATCAGGAATCAAACCCAAATCGATTACTTCAACAGCCAGGCGTTGAAGCATTGCGATAATCGCGTAGCGGTTGCTGTCGTAAATGTGTCCGGGGGTTAAGTCTTCGCCCGGCGGGGTCAGTTCATCCCCGGTAGAAAAGACGGCAATTTTCAATCGCCGAAAGACATTTACGTGAGCGATACCGAGCGAGGCAAGCAGGCCAATCTCAATCGGCCCGAGCCGCTGACCCTGGGACAAGACAATCGCCCCGTGGGCGATATCTTCACCTTGACGGCGAATGTTGTCGTGCAGCTGCGGTAACTTTTGGATCAAAACGGTATCGCCTTCGCGCTGAATATTCTCTTTCATTACCACACAATCGGCGCCGGCTGGCATGGGCGCTCCGGTGGTAATCAAGACACAGGTTCCGGGCTGGAGGGTTTCCTTAAACGGATGGCCCGCAAGCGCCGCTCCAATGACGCGCAACGGCGTTTTCGTTGCTGCGTCCTGTGCGCGCAAGGCATAACCATCCATCGCGGAATTGTCATAAGCGGGAACCGCAACCGGGGCAATGACCGGCTGAGCAAGAACTCGATCAAGTGCATGGTTGAGAGTTACCTGCTCCGTTTCTTTCACTGAATAAGTGGCTTGCAGCATCTGCCTTAAGCCGTCTTCATAAGCCATCAGGTCGGATGCGTTGCAGTGGTTGAGTGTCATTTCGATGACTCCTACAAAAGATCAGGTAATTAATCAGAGTATCTCGACATGCAGCAAGGCGTAACCGCAGCTCACGCTAGCGGTGCGAAAAAGGCGAGTTATCCCAGCGCTGCCTGGCTAACACGTCCTGTTCTTTTGCCTCGACCCAAGTGTCCCCAGAAGAGCTATGCTCCTTCTTCCAGAAGGGTGCGCTGGTTTTTAAATAATCCATAATAAATTCAGCGGCAGAAAAAGCAGCGGCGCGGTGAGCAGCGGCAACACCCACAAAAACGATTTGATCGTTGAGTTGTAAATGTCCGGTTCGGTGAATAATACGGATAGCGCCAGGTTGCCACCGGTCATAGGCGTCTTCGGCAATTTTTTGTAATGCAGATTCTGTCATGCCGGGGTAATGTTCGAGGGTCATGCCGGTTAAGGTGCTCTGTTGAAGCTCGCGCACAAGTCCGGTAAAGGTGACGATGGCCCCGTAAGCAGAATTATTCCGCAGCGCCTGATACTCAGCTGCAAGATCAAAATCTTCTGCCTGGACCCGCACGGCAATATTCATTGAGCGCACCCACCTCTGCTCCAAAAATAGCCCTTAGCTTAGCAGGAGGCTATGCCTTTTTGCACGCGGATGACTCAGTATCTTTAACTAGCCGTGTGTGCGTATGCAGGCGTTGTTATTGACGAGGCGATAGAGGAGGGCGCCGCTACTGCAGGGAAGTATTTACTGTTTTGGCGGACGCTGTTTTTATCTGCTTGCTGTAAACCCGGCGTGTGTGAAGGGTGGTTATATTCTGTTTGAACACTAATCCCAGCTCCTGGCAGTAGCGATCAAAACATAACTGCCCGCAGCGCAAACGCATAAGCGCGCCTTCCGCTAAATAGCGCGCACATTCGGGATTTTCAGTAACCAATGGCCGAATCACTTCACGAATCCATGCTCGTGCATGAGCTACATCCAGCACCGCATGTAAATCAAAATAAGCACGGACAGCGTGGGGAAATTGCAAACGTTTCATTCCCGCCGCTACCTTTTCCGCCCGCAGCGGAGCGGTCAATTCGATCACGCCCAATGCGCCCAGCGAGTGATAGGTGTAACGTCTTGAAGTGGCCAGGCCTTGCATGGTATTGCTTAATGCCAGCGACTCCCACACGGTAGTTTCGATGGAGGGTTGCAGCTTTAATACCTTAACCATATTTTCAAGCAGCGGGCCATGCATAGCCCGAGGTTTTCCGCGACCCATTTCATCCCAATAATTGCGTGCGCATTCCAGCTTGGGTTGCACGGGCAATTTTACCTGGGTGTAAGCGAGCAGATCCTCGAATCCCGCTTCGCCCGCCGCTTCCTGAGTAAGAAACCATTTTAATTGATCGGCTGTAGCCGTTTCAGCGAGCCAGTTAAACAGCGGGTGATGCTGGCCCGGCCCCCAATCGGCTAAGGATTCAAACCACGCGACAAATTGATCGGGATCATGTACAACATCGGCGGTCATTGGCGTAATTGCTGAACGCAGCTCTTCAAGAAAACGACCTTCAACTAAACGATATTTCAGCTCGGTGCGTAAATCGTCTTCCCAATCAGCACAAGGCGTTCCCGCCGCAATGCGTTTAACATTAAAGTTAGCGAGCGCTGCGTGAAATGTGTAAGGGTCAGTTTGGGCATAGGAATGGATATGGGAAGCTAGCATCGTAAATCCTTCGACAGTTTTTTTGAAAAAGTCATCAGACGACTAAGATAATGTGCAACATTGCCCCAGTATCCCCGGCTGATCGGTTCGCTTTGGCACATTTAGATAAAAGAGGTAAGGGTGAATGGCATTGTTTACCTGGCAGCTTATTCGATGGGATTTCTAGAATTTGTTTAAACGAAATATTTCGTGCCGATGTATTTTATACATTGCGCGACAGTCGAAAATTAAAAGATACAGATAGCCTTTAAATACGGCGCTGAATAATATCGTATAAGGATAAAAATGAATTTTTCATTACAACTTGGGCCTGTGGTGTTGGCCGGCGAAGTAATTACACAAATCGTGGCCGTCACTATCGGTATGATGCTTGCCACCCATCTTGGATCGAAAACAGTTCGTCAACTTGAAGCCGTAATATGGAAAACGGTCGTCGTCGGGTTTATCAGCTCGCGTGTGATGTTCGTAGCGCGCTATCAAACAGCTTATCTCGCTGAACCATTAACGATCTTTGATATTCGTGACGGCGGCTGGAATGCACCATTCGGTTATTTTGCAGCCTGGGCTTACGGCATCTGGAAAATAAAAACAGAACCAAAAATGCGGCGTGCTGTTCTGAGCGGCTTAGCCGCGGCAACAATTATCTGGATATTAAGCACAGTGCTCGGAACGCTGGTCAACTCCGGTACCGTGCGCTTGAAATCCGAACCGCTCAATAATCTACATGGAGTCCAATTGTCCCTGGACAGCTTTCAGGGTAAGCCAACCGTAGTTAATTTATGGGCAACCTGGTGCCCACCTTGCAGGCGAGAAATGCCCGCATTCGAGCAAGCCCAAAAGAATTTTCCGCAGATAAATTTTGTATTTCTAAATCAAGGCGAATCGGCGGAGCTCGTGCAAACCTATCTGCAAAATTATCAGCTTGAATTGCACAACGTATTGCTCGATAGCAAAGGGGAGGCCGGCAGCCAGTTTAGCCGAGGCATGTTGCCAACCACGATATTTTTCGATGCCCAAGGCCGCTTGGTGGATATCCGTCTGGGTGAGCTTTCGTACCCAAGTCTATTGCAGCGTTTGGAGATGCTATAGCCCGGTAATCTAGATGCTTGCAGCGCTCATAACCACTTCCGAAAAGGTATAAATGGCTTTATAGTCGCGCCTTTGTGGTTTTGCTGCGCAAAAGTAATCCACAAAGTCACAATTTACAAGCTGCCGTTGAGCCCGGCGTCATGCGGACTTACTTAGGATTTAAAATTGAGAATAGGAATCTGGGTATTTTTAAATGAGCGGATCAGTTGATATAGGATTTAATGGTAATTGTGAAGAAGCGTTTAATTTTTACGCAGCCAACTTAAGTGGAAAGATTGGAAGTATCTTCAGAGAAGGGGCGTCGGAAAACGGTAAGGTCGTGCATGGAGATATTGTCATACATGGTTTGACGATCACAGGCGGGGATGCCCCAAAAGATCAATATAAATCCCCGCAGGGTTTTTGCTTACTGTTATCAGGCCTGGACGACTTAACTGTAAAAACCTACTTTGAAGTATTGATGAAAGATGGGATATCTGTAATGGATCCTCAAAAAACATTTTTTTCTTCATGTTATGCGATGGTCATTGATAAGTTTGGCGTTCCGTGGAAATTAAATAGCGCTACATAACCTGGCAAATTGTTTATTTTTTGGCGTTATTTATCGAGGCGGCCAATGGCTCTCGTTAAAGTACAAGAAAAAGTGCAAGAATAAGCCTGATCATCGAACCTAGCCTCCTTGGACAACCCATAACCATAATTGCGCATAATGTATATTATGTTAAATTGCGTTGCTCCGACCGTAATAACTCATTCCGCTCCTTA
>CAYTQQ010000033.1:0-9510 GCA_964440135.1 uncultured Cellvibrionaceae bacterium
AAAAGCAAAAGCAAAAGCAAAAGCAAAAAGACTCTTACAACAAACGGGCTACGAAGTGCATCTGGCTAAGAACTATTTAACGCCCCAAAAAATACTGACCCTTGACGGAAGTCATTTATGTATCTGAAAAAGTTTATTTACGTCAATTGGGGTAATGTGCCGAATACCGAATTTGAATTCGGCCCGATCAATTTGTTTTCCGGGGGCAATGGCTCAGGTAAAACAACGGCGGCTGACGCGGTGCAAACCATCATGACCGCCGCCCACGATAATTTATTTCACTTTAATCCGGGGCAGGATGAATCCAGCCAGCGCGGGCGCGGTGGAAAACGCGTGCGTACCCTGGCGTCTTACGTATTGGGTTGCGACGATGGTGCCTATGCTCGGCCATACGGTTGCGATGGTTATCTGGCTGCTGTGTTTTATCCAACCAAGGGAGAAATCAGTGAGCCCTTCACGGCGCTTATTGGCATGCGGGCGCTCCCTGAAGGAGCAGGGCAACAACGGGTCGCGCGCTTAGAAGAAACTCAATTCTTTATTCTGCCTGATGTGGTATTAAGCCTCGGCGATCTGGTGAAAGAAGATAAAGCGGGACGTTACGTACAACCGCTCGATAAAGTCTATGCCGGGCTGCGTCGTTTATTTGGTAGCGATCACGTCGAAAAGTACGATAAGAAAAAAGCCTATCTATGCCGTCTCTATGCCATTTTACGCGGCAGCAAAAAAGAGGCGGTAGCAGAGCGGGAAGCCATGAATGCGGCGCGCGCTTTTTCGAGCTTTATGGCTTACAAACCAATCAAGGGTATTGATGAGTTTGTAGCAACCGAAGTGCTGGAGCAGCGCGATCTCGGTGAAGCTATTCGTAACGTCTCGGCCATGCTTAAACGCATTCATACAATGGAAGCCGATGCCCGTCAGCTGCGTGAAGCTGTTGCACGCATGGCCGCAGCGCGCGCTACGGCAGACAGTTTTATTGCCACCTGGCTGGAGTATCAGGTGAGCCAATACAGCCTGGCCAAGCGGTGTTATAACGATAGCCAAACACTTTATGTAAACGAAAAAAGACAGCAACAAACATTACGCGAGCAACTGGAAAGCCATGAACAAGCCATCGGTTTATGCGATCAGCGTCGGGAAGCATTAAACCAGCACATTCTCGATGTAAATGCGCGCCGTTTGGGAATACCGGCACTGCGCGACAAAGATCAGCTGTTGGCCGATAAATCACAGCTCGAGCAACAGCTTCATCAGCAAGTGCCTGAACTGTTAAAACAGGATCAGCAGCTCCACCTTAACCGACAGGCAGTACAGCAGATCAGCCATGCCTTGCAGCAGACATCAATCAGTTTGGTCATTCCCGGATTAGCCGATAAAGCCCTGCAAAAGTTGACCCGGCAAATCCTCGATGATGAATTGATCATCGACATTCACCAGCTGCTTAATCGGGACTGGATTGATATTACACCGCTGGAAGCTAACCTCGATGCGGCAGTGCAGCAGCAATTACTGCATAACCTCTGGTTGACCCATTGGTTTGGAAATACGGAGCAGCCATCTGCTCATTTGCGTGACCAGTTGATGCATGAGTGCGATAAGCGTCAGCAATTGTTGGAGCGTCTGCAAAAACAGATTGACAACAAACAGCGCGAAATTCACGCGTTGGAGTCCAATCAGGTTACTTACCCCACGTTTGTTCGTACAGCATTGGAACTGTTACAGCAGCAGTGTCCCGAGGCGGATGCCCGCGTGCTTTGTGACTACGTGGAAGTTACTGACAGTGAATGGCAGTCGGCCATTGAAGGTTATATCGGTGCGGCGCGTTTCGGTATTATCGTTGAGCCGCAAGCAGAAGCAGAAGCCATTCGCTTGGTGCGCAGCATGCCCGGGCAGGGAAAAAGTGCCCGGGTCATCCAGGGTGAAAAAGCGCGCCGTGATAGGGAAAAACTGGCCAGTCTGCCCGGCAATTCGATTGTGCAGATCATGAGCTTCAGTCATGCAACGGCGGAGTGCTACCTTAAGGCCAGTTACGGCATGGTCGAGCGTGCGGCCGATGCCCAGGCGCTGCGTAATACCCGTCGCGGATTAACCAAAGACGGCATGGGCTCCGGCAACTATGCCATGTTCCGCTGCGATATTTCTGACAGTGAGCTGGTATTTGGACAAGAGGCGCGGCAGCGCGCCCTGGAAGAAAAGCGGCGCGAACTGGAGCAGTTCAAGCGCGATTGGCAGGAAGCCACCGATTATGCCAATGAACTGACCCAGCTGCTGCGTTCAGTCGACAAGCTCAGGGCGGTAAGTTATGCCGATGTTTTACAGGTTATGTTGGTCGCACAGCGACGCGTGCAGACGATTGATGAAAAGTTGCAACAGTTAGACCTTAGTGACTTTGCCGCTTTGGATGATGAACTGGCCAAGCTGCGCCAGGTAGAAAAAGAACTGCTGGCAGAGCAAAGAAAACACGATGATGCGCGCGTGGAGTGCAAGGCAGAACTGCGTAACGTAAACGACCGCTGCCAACGCCTAAACGCCGATCAGGACAAGACCTTGGACGTCGTCGATCGCGCCGAAGAAAATCTGCGCAGTATTGTCGCGCTCTGGCCGGATTTTGATGCAGAGCAGCGGCTTACTTTAGCCGATCAGGATTGTAAACTGCACGAGCAAGGTTATTTTGAGCAGCAACTTCAAGCCGCTTCGGCGGAGCTGAAAAATTATTTTCATAAACTGCAGCAGGCGGTATTACAACACAATCAATTTTGTCGAACGGCGGACAGCTTAATGTTTGCCCTTGATTTTAATGATGAGCTGGGCCAGAAAAACTTTCGTGAAGTGTGCGATATCCGGCGGCATTTTGACAAACTGTATAACCGGGACAAAAACCATATTCTCGCCCAGCGTCATGCAGAGCTGGAGTCGTTACGTCAAAGTTTTAATAATGCCTTTGTGACTAACCTGTGTCACTCCATCTATCAGGCGATCAACGAAGGCAAGCGCATTCTGGATGATCTGAATAAAGAGCTGGAGCATCACCGCTTTGGTGCTGATCGGGAACGCTTTTACTTTAGTTACGAATGGGTCGCCGAGTTTAAAGAGTACTGGCAGTTTTTTAAGGCGGTGATCGACAATCCCAGCCTGGGCGATGGCGAAACCCTGTTTGAAATGGCGCTTGAGCCCAAGTATCAACAGGTGCGTGAGCGCCTGATCAGTATGCTGCTGGATGAGAATGAAGAAAAAGCCCTGCGTGAATTAACCCGCATTGCCGACTACCGTAACTACCGACGCTACGAAATTTATAAAGAACCTGAAGGTAAGCAGCCCATAGCATTAAGCCAGTACGGTACTGGCTCTGGCGGCCAGCTGGAAACCCCGGCCTACATTATTCGCAGTGCAGCGATCACTTCCGCTTTTCGTTTTAGCGAAGGCAATAGCCACTTGCGAATGGTCTTGGTGGATGAAGCCTTCTCTAAAATGGATGAACATCGCTCCCGCGAAGTGATCAATTATTTAACCGAAAGTTTGGGCTTGCAGTTGTTGTTTATTATGCCCAGTAGTAAATCCGGTCCTTTTTTGGATTTGATTTCGAACCAGTTTGTGTTCAGCAAGTGCCCGACAACAGAAGCCGTAGGTGAACTGAATAGCCGTGTTGTCCTGGACCGACAACAATGTGCTCCTGAAAAAGTAAAAAAACTGATGGATAATCACCGGCGAACTATTCGTCAGCAAGCGGCACTGGATTTTATGGCGGAAGTGGAAGAGGCCTGACGCAGGCCTCGGGTTTACCGCCAATGAAATGAAGGTTTGATCAGGCGCAGGTCAGGCGTATGGTGATAAGGCGCAGCTTGATCATCAATTGCTGGACATTTAATTTTCAATATATGTGGTAATCAGGAGTCGTCGTGACCCAATTTGATCATTTGCTTGCACGTCTCGATGGGTTAATCGATCGGGTGGAACGTATATTGCCAGTGGCACCGCCAGTACCGGACTGGAATGCACAGGCTTTTCGCTGGCGGCAGCCGGCTAACGGTTTGGGTTATTTGCAGGCCGTTAATAATCCTCATCGGGTTGCACTTGAATCGCTGCAGAATGTGGATCGACAAAAACAGGCGATCCTGCGTAATACCGCGCAGTTTGTTGGTGGGCAGGAGGCGAATAATGTATTGCTTACGGGCGCGCGGGGAACCGGTAAATCGACGTTGATCAAGGCTTGTTGGAATCATTTTTCCGAGCAAGGGTTGAAGCTGATTGAAGTGGATAAAACTGATTTGCTGCAGCTGCCCGATATTGTTGATCTTATCGGTGAGCGCCCGGAGCGATTTATTATTTTTTGTGACGATTTATCCTTTGAAGAAGGAGAGATTACTTACAAAGCGCTTAAGTCGGTACTCGACGGTAGTATCGCGGCGCCCACACCCAATATTCTTTTTTACGCGACCTCCAATCGCCGTCATCTGTTGCCCCAGAAAATGCGTGATAACCTCGATGTCAGCTACGAAGACGGCGAGGTGAGGCCGAGCGAAAGTATTGAAGAAAAAGTCTCTCTGTCAGACCGTTTTGGTTTGTGGTTGAGTTTTTATCCCTTTTCGCAAGACGATTATCGGGCGACGGCCCGCTACTGGGTAGAACATCTGGGTGGGCAATGGGATGACACAACAGAACTGGAAGCGTTGCGCTGGCATATGACCCGCGGCGCGCGCAGCGGCCGGGTAGCCTGGCAGTTCGCCAAAGATTATGTGGGCCGACAGCTAAGCGATTCGCACATTTGAAAAACCAGACACCGAGATAGCAGGAAAGCCTGTGGAATTCGATTTTGATCAACCGCTCGAACGGGAAGGCACTCACTCCGTAAAATTCGATGGCCGGCAAGCGTATTTTGGCACCACTGACGTCAATCCTATGTGGGTGGCTGATATGGATTTCGCCGTGCCTCCTTGTGTGACGCAAGCGTTGCTGGCACGTGCCGAGCATCCGGTGTTTGGCTATACCTTTTACCCCGAGGCTTTGTATCAGGCAGTCATCGACTGGTTTAAGCGTCGCCATCATTGGTCTATTGAACGCGAATGGATTGTGATGGCGCCCGGCGTTGTACCCTCGCTGCATGCCTGCTGCCTCGCATTGGCTGAAGCCGGAGCGGGAGTTATTGTACAGCCGCCGGTGTATTTCCCTTTTTTTTCTGCGGTCACCGAGACCCAACGTCAACTGATATTAAATCCCTTAGTGCGCGTTAATGGTCGTTACGAAATTAATTTCGCACAACTGGACGAGCAGGCCCGCCAGGCAAAAATGATCATGCTGTGCACGCCCCATAATCCGGTCGGGCGAGTCTGGAGCAAGGCAGAGCTGTGCCAGTTATTAACGATCGCTAAAAAATATAATCTTATTGTGCTGTCCGATGATATTCATGCGGATCTGGTTTATTCCGACGTTGCACACACCATGATCGGCACACTGGATGCCGAGTTCGGTGAATTTATTCGCACCAATGTCATCACGGCAGTTGCGCCGAGTAAAACGTTTAATATTCCGGGCCTGGGTTTATCGGCGCTGATCGTGCCTAATGCTGCGCACCGCGCGGCCCTCGCAAAAGCGTTTGGGCTGTTACACATTGGCAACCACAATCCGTTCAGTGTCGAGGCTTTTACAGCTGCCTATAACGGTGGTGAGCAGTGGCTGAACGCGTTGCTTGCTTACCTCCATCAGAATAAAACCAAAGCACAAACCTATCTTGCGGAACAGGTTCCGCAAATTCACTGCACCGACCCTGAAGGCACCTACCTGTTATGGCTCGATTGTTCCGCGCTGGGATTATCGGATAGCGATTTGCGGGATTTTTTTATCAAGGAGTGCAGGGTAGGGATGAATCCCGGCATTGTCTTTGGCAGCGAAGGCAGCGGCTTTATGCGGATGAATATTGGAACCCGGTCGGCCAACATTCAAACGGCCCTGAGTCAGATCAGCAGGGCGGTATCCAAACTAAATCGCTCCTGACGAACAATCTTGCCTATCCTCCTGGCTGACCTCATCCGGGGCCTGCACCGCACGTGAACAAGCGTCGGACGTCTTTATTGTCTCCACGCCATCAGCTGGTTTTTTTAACACCGGGTATTGAAATTTTACCCACACCCTAATACTGTATATCAATACAGCATTAGGGTGTTTCTATGAGTAAAATCCTGGAGAAATTGGGCATTCTGGCGGATGCGGCAAAGTATGATGCTTCCTGCTCGTCGAGTGGCAGTAAGCGCGCCAATAAAGGTAAAGGGCTGGGCAACTCGGACGGGATGGGGATCTGCCACAGCTATACCGAAGATGGACGCTGTGTGTCGCTGCTGAAAGTGCTTTTTACCAATTACTGTATCTATGACTGCGCTTACTGCGTCAGCCGCAGCAGCAACGATACCCAGCGCGCGGCCTTCACGGTGGAAGAGGTCATCGAACTTACCCTGGGGTTTTATCGGCGCAATTATATAGAAGGGTTGTTTCTCAGTTCAGGTATTTTTAAGAGCGCGGATTACACCATGGAGCGCATGGTGCGGGTCGCGCGGGAGCTGCGTAGCAAACATAATTTTAATGGGTATATCCACCTGAAAGCGATTCCCGGCGCGAGTGCTGAGCTGCTGCATGAAGCAGGTCTTTATGCTGATCGGCTCAGCGTCAATATTGAATTACCTTCTGAAGTTAGCCTGAAAAAAGTCGCACCGGAGAAAAACTACAGCGACATTATTACGCCGATGAATTATCTGAGTGATGAAAAAAACCGCTACCAGGATGAGAAAAAACGCTTTCACAAAACCCCCAAATTTTTACCTGCAGGACAGAGTACGCAATTAATTGTCGGCGCTTCGCCAGAAAACGATTTACAGATTCTGCATCTGGCAGATGATCTGTATAAGCAGCAGCGGTTAAAGCGGGTTTACTATTCGGGCTATGTGCCTATCGCTACGGATAATCGTGTGCCGGCGTTAAGTTCGCCACCTTTGCAGCGGGAAAATCGTATTTATCAGGCCGACTGGCTGCTCCGCTTTTATCGTTTTTCGGTAGATGACATTGTTAATGACGCGCATCCAAATCTGGATTTAGAGGTCGACCCCAAAGTCAGTTACGCGGTGCGTAATCCGCATTTATTTCCGGTGGATATCAACCGGGCGGATTACGAAATGATCCTGCGGGTTCCGGGAATAGGCGTTAAATCTGCCGTCAAGATTGTGAAGTCGCGGGTGCATCAGCGCATCCATGCGGATCACTTGCGGGCGATGGGTGTGGTGCTGAAACGCGCACAATATTTTATTGTTTGTCCCCGGTTGGCTGTGGCTAAGAAAGATTATGAACCGCACCAACTGCGCCAGATAATTATGGCTACCGGGAAGGCACCGGCGGCTCCGCAACTGAGCTTGTTTGGTTAGAGCCGATGGCGCTATTCGTTTATGACGGTGGTTTTACGGGCTTGCTCACCAGCATTTTTCACAGCTTTGCCACCAAGTGCCCACCTGCAGATATTGTAAAGCAAGCGCGCTATCAGACATCGTTGCTGGACGACGTACAACTCATTGAAGCTGACGAAGATAAAGCCGAACGGGTACTGCGCGGTATTGATGCGCGCTCCAACAATAAAGGCGGCAAACTGATTTATAAAATGTATCTGTCCGAGCTGCCGGGTATCGAGCTAAGTATCTATCAGCTGGTGCGCTTGCTGGTCGACAAAAATGATCCGGGTATTCTCGATAATTATGCCAATGAGGTGGTGCGATACAGCCACCAGGTGGTGAAGATGATTCATCGAGAGGTTCACCGCATGCATGCGCTGGTGCGGTTTAGTCAGCTGCCTAATGGATATTATCAGGCGCTTATTCAGCCAGATTTTGATGTCTTGCCACTGATCGGCGACCATTTTTTGCGGCGCTATGCCGATCAGCCCTGGATGATCATCGACACGGCGCGGCGCTACGGTCTTGTTTATGATTTGTCGAAAATGGATTACATCGACACAGCGAGGCTGATTGAGAACAGCGCGTCAGCTGCGCCGTCAGAGAGCAGCCATGAAGCGCTCTATCAACAGCTCTGGAAGCAGTATTTCCACTCCGTCAATATCCCCGAACGAAAAAATCCAAAGCTGCATTTGCGTCATTTACCCAGGCGTTATTGGAAATATCTGGTAGAAAAACAGCGGTAATTTCGCGCGCGTTTTGGCACAACGCAGCCCCGTCACGACACAGAAGTTCTTGGCGTTAAAGCCTATTTCCATGTAGGCTAGCGCCTATTTTTTAGTTGGTGAGAGCAATCGATGTTGACCTGGATTTTATTGGCTGTGGGCTTGGTTTTATTGGTGATCGGTGCAGATCTTCTGGTTCGCGGCGCGGCGCGGCTGGCCGCCAATTTTGGCATTCCCGCGCTGGTCATTGGCTTGACTGTTGTCGCTTTTGGTACCAGCGCGCCAGAACTAGCGGTCAGTGTTAAGGCAGCTTATTCAGGGCAGGCGGAACTGGCTATTGCCAACGTTGTTGGCAGCAATATATTTAACGTTCTCTTTATCCTCGGGGTTGCCGCGCTGATCTCTCCATTGATTATTTCCCAACAATTGATTCGTCAGGATGTACCAATCATGGTAGGTGCCTCCCTTGCAGTGGTGTTCTTTACCCTTGATGGCGCCATCAATAAAATTGAGGCGGGCGTTCTGACTGCAGGCCTGATTGGTTACACCTTTTTCCTCTTCCACCAGGGCAAAAAGCAGGGTGTTGAGGCCTCTGATAGCGAAGTGGCAGAGATGCTCAAAAGCGATGTTCCTGCCTGGCAAAATGTGCTGCTGGTTATTGGTGGGTTGATTCTGTTGGTGCTGGGTGCCCGCTGGCTGGTGCAAAGCACCGTGGAAATTGCTTTAGCTTGGGGTGTGAATGAAGCAGTGATTGGCTTGACGATTGTGGCAGCGGGTACGTCTTTGCCTGAAGTGGTTACTTCAGTTGTTGCTACAATTAGAGGTGAGCGTGATATAGCTGTGGGGAATGTGGTTGGCAGCAGTATTTTTAATATTCTGTGTGTGCTCGGCGTCTCCGGTCTGGTGTCACCCACACCCTTGCTTGCTGGTGCGCAGATGGCAGCTATTGATATTCCGGTGATGCTGGGCGTGGCCGTATTGTGTGTGCCGTTGTTCTTCGTAGGTGCCCTGTTAAGCCGTAAAGACGGCCTGTTGTTTTTAGCCTGCTATGTCGCTTACGTCTGGTACCTCATTGCTATGGCGCTAAACCTGGATTATTTGCCAGGCTTGCAGCAGGGAATTGTTTATGGCTTGATTCCCGTAATTGTTATTTATGTAGCGATTTCTCTGGTACATAACTGGCATCGCAGCCGTCAGCAGCCTAGCGTTTAACGTATTTTGTCAGCCTGTCTTTAGGAGACAGGCTGATTTCTTTCTTCATTTTGGATTTTCATGGAAATTCTTATACTTGTTGGATTGATCTTGTTAAATGGTGTTTTCGCCATGTCAGAGATCGCCATTGTTACCGCAAAAAAATCACGCCT
>CAYTQQ010000033.1:9610-11668 GCA_964440135.1 uncultured Cellvibrionaceae bacterium
CAATCCCTGGAATACAACTATCAGCGGGTGATGCAGTCGCCGCACTCCCGGTTTCCCATTTGTGAACGTCAAATCGATAACATTATCGGGGTGGTCAGCGCCAAAGAATTATTGGCCCAGGCCATTACCGGTGATCTGGTCGATCTGGCGAGCCTCGCCAAGCCTGCCAACTTTGTGCCGCCGAGTTTAAGCGGCATGGAGCTGCTGGATTTTTTCCGCACCTCTGATGTGTCGCAGGTGTTTGTGGTAGACGAGTACGGCGGCGTTAAAGGTATGGTGACCTTGCATGACCTGCTGGAGGCGCTGACCGGCGAATTCCACTCTCTGGACGAGACCGAATCTTTTGTGGTCACGCGCGATGACGGCTCCTTGTTGCTGGATGGCCTTTTCCCGAGTATCGAGCTGAAGGAGCTGTTGGGCTTGCGGCAATTACCGGATGAGGGCAACTATCAGACCTTGAACGGTTTAATCCTGCAAGTGATGGGCAGTGTACCCGCCACCGGCGACAAGATTTATCTGGAAGACTGGGAGCTGGAGATTGTGGATATGGATGGCCGACGCGTCGACAAGGTGCTGGTCAGCCGTCAAACCGACCTCGTGGTGCCGAGCGCCGATGATGGAGCCCCATCGGCTTAAAAATTCTTCGATATGTTTATGCAAAACCCAGGTGAGCGCCTACAATGGCGCCCCTTTTCCACCATCCTTTTTTCCGTACCTCTGGCAGCACTCCTCTTATGAAACGCAATCCTACCGTTGGCTTTGTCAGCCTTGGCTGTCCCAAAAATCTGGTTGATTCCGAACGTATTCTCACGCAATTGCGCATGGAGGGTTACGATATTGTGCCGTCCTATAACGATGCGGATATGGTTATCGTTAATACCTGCGGGTTTATTGATAGCGCCGTTGAGGAATCGCTGGGCGCTATTGGTGAAGCATTAAAGGAAAATGGCAAGGTGCTGGTCACCGGCTGTCTGGGCGCTAAGGAAGACGATATTGTCCAGATCCATCCGAACGTCCTCGGTGTTACTGGCCCCCATGCTTACGAAGAAGTGTTGAGCCAGGTTCACCACCACTTGCCGCCGTCGGCAACTCACAATCCCTTTGTGGATTTGGTGCCCCCGCAAGGTATCAAGCTGACGCCGCGTCACTACGCGTACCTGAAAATTTCGGAGGGCTGTAACCACAGCTGCAGTTTCTGCATCATTCCGGATATGCGCGGCAAGCTGGTCAGCCGACCCATTGGTCAGGTGATGGGTGAAGCGGAGCGCTTGGTTAAAGCCGGGGTTAAAGAGCTGCTGGTGATTTCCCAGGACACTTCGGCCTACGGCGCCGACATTAAACACCGCACGGATTTTTGGGATGGCCGGCCATTAAAAACGGATATGTATCAGCTGGCGAACGCTTTGGGTGAGCTGGGTGTGTGGGTGCGCCTGCACTACGTGTATCCCTATCCTCACGTGGATAACATCATGCCCTTGATGGCCGAGGGCAAAGTGCTGCCTTATTTGGACATTCCATTTCAACACGCGAGCCCAACGCTGTTACGCAAAATGCGCCGCCCGGGGCAGGTCGAGAAGACCCTCGAGCGGATTCATAACTGGCGGAGCCAGGTACCCAATCTCACGTTGCGTTCAACCTTTATTGTGGGCTTCCCCGGAGAGACCGAAGACGACTTTCAACAGTTGCTCGATTTCCTGCAGGAAGCACAGCTTGATCGGGTGGGGTGCTTCCAATACTCCCCGGTCACCGGCGCCAAAGCCAATGAGCTGCCTGATCACGTGCCCGATGAGATCAAGCAGGAACGTTATGACCGTTTTATGCAGCTCCAGCAAAAAATTTCTACCGAACGACTGGCCAAAAAAGTGGGTCAAACCCTTCAGGTGTTGATCGATGAAGTGGACGAAGAAGGTGCGATCGGCCGCAGTTTTGCTGACGCCCCGGAAATTGATGGCAGCGTTTATCTCAATGGCGAGCAGCAGGTAGCGCCGGGTGATCTGGTTCAGGTCACTATCGAGCATGCGGACGAGTACGATTTGTGGGGCACCAAGGTATAACCCC
>CAYTQQ010000033.1:11768-22441 GCA_964440135.1 uncultured Cellvibrionaceae bacterium
TGGGCCAAGGCCGAAGGCTTAACCATTCGCGCCAGCTGCTGGTATGCCGCTAAATTTTTGCGCGACTGATTTTTTCAGCAGGGTGAGCGGCCCTTATCTAACGTCGATAACAGCTGATCGCTGCGCCGATTTGTCTCATCCAGCCAGATTTTTTCTGCTTAAAAAAACGGTATCGCTCGGCTGTTTTACTTAGAGCAAGTGAGTGCTGTGCCGCAAGAGTTTAGGCGCTGACGCATCATTGCGTTCGGGGTCACACTTCTCCTTTACCGACGCCATGTTGGTGTTAACACTTCTTTTCGTTTTGATTGCATTGCTGTGCTTGTGTTTACCTAGTCGCGGGTTAAGATCAAAACCCTATTCGCAAAAGGACACGACGGAAACGCATGCGGCAGTGCGACTTAATTTCTGCTAGTTTTTTGTCTGCACAAACCTGCGGGCAAAACCTTCGCTCCGGACACCAAGACTCCGGCACGCAATATCTATATGCCGAGAAAGTAGCTGCAGAGAAAACCCGCCAGTTATTTGCTGGTGTTATTTTTTTATTGTTCTGTTGCCTCACATTTTGGCAGTCTGCGAGTTTTGCTCAGCTTCCCATCGCTAATAATTCAGTCGCACTTAATGAAGTGATCGAAGCCGATCACGTGCGTATTTCGTGGCTCGCGCCCGATCAGTTTGCGGATGATCCCGCCGCACAGAATGCTACGCTTGGCATCTATTTTGAGCCGGATCCCGAGTGGCATGTCTACTGGCGCAATCCCGGCGACTCGGGCAACCGACCGCGCTTTCAGTTCGACGCTTCCAATTTAAACCCGGGCGAAATCCTCTGGCCTTACCCCCAGCGGCTACCCGTCGCTCACCTGGTCAATCTTGGCTATGAAGGGGCTGTGGCTTATTTGTTCAAAGCCGGGGTAAACCCGCTTGAATTACGCAATCAAACCGCCGAACCCTATACCGCGCACTTGAGTGTCGAGCTCGAATGGCTGGTGTGTAAAGAGGAGTGTATTCCCGGTTTTGCTACCTTGACGCTGACGCGACCCATTCACGGTGAACATCATATTTGGGATGCTGAAACCAAAAATCGCGTCATCGATTTTAATGCCCGTGTACCCGCGTCAGAGCATCAGTCGCCTTGGGAAATAACCTGTGCTTACTGGGCCGACAATGGCGTGTTGACGCTGAATCTGGCACCGGTGGATAAAAGCCTGGACGCGGCTAATTTGACACTCCCCGATGTCTTTCCCTTGCAGGGCGATTTTGTTAATCCGGCGGCACCGACGATCAGCCGCAATGGTCAATCCATTGAAGTGCGCTTCGATACCTTTGCCGGTGCGCGAGTTCCGGAAGCAACGGGTTTTGTATTAGTGGCCAACGAGCGCGCGTGGGAGTTCCCTGCGGTTAAGCTTCACCGCGGTGCTTTTGTCACTGAAGAGCCTTCGGCACTTTGGTTGCTTTTAGTCTCGGCATTTATCGGTGGGGTTATTCTCAATTTAATGCCGTGCGTTTTTCCGGTGCTATCCATCAAGCTGTTTAGTCTGATTAAAGCACCGGGGCAGGGCGCGGCGCTGACGGCGCATCGCGTGCGCGAAGGCCTGCTGTATACCGCCGGTGTGCTGGTGACTTTTGCTGGTCTGGGAGTGCTCTTTTTATTGCTGCGCGCTGGCGGTGCCGCAATTGGCTGGGGTTTTCAGTTGCAATCACCGATGGTGGTGCTCGGGCTCGCGATCTTATTCTGGTTAATGGCATTAAGTTTCCTCGGTAATTTTGAGTTTGGTACGCGCCTGATGCAGCTGGCTGGCACCAGTAAAAGCAGCTCCTCGTTTATGACGGGTGTACTCGCGGTGTTTGTTGCTGCGCCCTGTACCGGGCCATTTATGGGTGCCGCATTGGGCGCTGCAGCGGTGCTGCCGGCGTTGTCTGCCATGGCAATTTTCCTGGGCCTCGGTCTTGGTCTTGCCGCGCCTTTCTTACTGCTGGCAATCAGCCCGCAGCTATCGTCTCGTCTGCCCAAGCCGGGGCCCTGGATGGAAACACTGCGGCAGTTTTTGGCGTTTCCGCTCTTCGCTACCGTGCTCTGGTTGTTGTGGGTGTTGAGCCACCTGCTGGGCGACAACGGCTGGCTCCTCGGTGGCAGTGCGCTATTGCTGCTGAGCTTTGCGATCTGGTTGGGTAAATCCCCGCGGCGCGGGTGGCGAACGCTGGCATTGGTGCTGGCGTTACTGACGATCGTGGGGACGCTGGTGCAGGCAACGAATGTTGACGCGCCAGATACAGTCGCAGGCAACAGTGAATGGCAGCCGTTTAACAATGAAGTGATCAGTCGCGCGCGCGCTAATGGGCAGGCCGTGTTTATTGATTTCACGGCCGCCTGGTGCATTACCTGCCAGGTGAATAAAAAAGTGGTACTCGACACCGCTGCCGCCGACGGCCTGTTTAGCAAACATAATGTGCTGCGGATTCGTGCGGACTGGACCCGTTATGATCCGGAAATTACCGCGGCACTGGCGGCATTCGGGCGCAACTCAGTTCCGGTTTATGTTTTTTATCCCGCAGACGGCGGCCAGCCAAAAGTGTTACCACAGGTCTTGACGGTGGATATGATTCGCGAGCTTTTTTAATTATTTACGCGCTTAACCAATAGGAGATGGACATGAAGCAATTAAAATATTTACTCAGTGGATTATTGGCATTCACCCTGGGCTTTGCGGCACTTGCGCAGGCCAGCGCCGTACCGGGTAAGCCCGCGCCTGATTTCAATGTGACGGACGCTCAGGGCAATACCCATCAGCTAGCCGACTATGAGGGCGAATGGCTGGTGCTGGAGTGGTTCAACAAAGATTGTCCCTTCGTTAAAAAGCACTACGGCAGCGGTAATATGCAAGAGCTTCAACGCAGCTATGCCGCCAAAGGCGTTAAGTGGCTAACGGTAATTTCGTCGGCTAACGGCAAGCAGGGTTACCTGGAGCCTGCAGACGCGCTGAAAGTGGCGGCTGATCATAACCATGCAGCCAGTGCGTCTTTCTTGCTGGACCCGGAAGGTACAATGGGTAAAGCCTACGATGCCAAAACCACACCGCATATGTTTGTGATTAATCCTGAGGGCGTGATTGTTTATGCTGGTGCGATAGATGATAACGACTCAGCAAATCCAGCGGTGATTCCTGATTCAACCAATTATGTAAAAGCTGCGCTTGATGCCGCGATGGCGGGTAACCCGGTTGCCACGGCTACCAGTCGTCCTTACGGTTGTACGATTAAATATTAATCCTGAGGGTGATAGCCGTTATGTTTCCGATGGCGCGGTAGCCAAACTACCGCGCCATTTTTTTATTTATTTTTTACTTATTTTTTCTGGCCCCTATTGATTATTGGACGAAACACCGCCACTGTGTCGTCATCAAGAATGATCATCTGGCTCGCCCAATGCATACTCCCACCGAAGCTGCTAACTCTCTAAAGATCGCGTCGTCCTGGCGTGGCTCTTTGGCTTGGGTAGTCGTTGGCCTGGTGGTACTGCTGGCCCATCTCAGCCTCGAACAGCGCCAGTATTGGCAACAGGATTTGACCGGTCAGGTCGGGTCGCTACCCACGGCTAATCTGGTTCTGTTGCCACCACAACAGGTCGCGTTACCGGCTTACTATAAAGCGACCGACAGTGAAGGCGGCGATAACAATCCTACCGACAGCCGCGCGGCTGACTTTTTACTGCTGTTATTCGATGCCAGTGTGCAAGTTGTTTTCACTGGCTATCTCGTCGTTGTTTATCTGGCGCCGCGTACCGCCAACTACTCACCGCGATCTCCTCCGCGCATTTAATCCCCTGTAATTTCACCACACACTTACTTCAACAGTCGTTGGATCTTTGATCCGATGTAGGGATTTTTATGCACTCATTTTTTTCTCGCGCCGTTCTTTACGGTCTCATTATGTTGTTCGGTTTACTCAGCGCCTTACCGAATATTTTGCCGGAACAAACCTTACAAAAATTACCCGCGTGGTATGCGGGTAATCAATTGACTCTGGGCTTGGATTTGCGCGGAGGCTCGCACTTGTTGCTCGCCGTTGATAAGGCACATTTGCAGCTAAGCAGTAACCAAGCGCTCGCCGATCGGTTAGTGGATGAATTGCGTCAGGCAAGAATCCGACACACTAAAGCGGTGATCAACACCCAGGAAATTCGTCTTGCGGTTAACGATGCGCAGCAGCTTTCTGATGTGGCGCGCATCGCCCGCGCGCTGGTGCGTGAGCAAGGTGCAGCAGCACCCTTGTACGAGGTTGATCAACGGGGCAACGAGCTTATCCTCGCCGCCACCGATGCCCATGAACAATGGCTGATGCAGGACGCTGTCGAGCGCAGCCTGGAAGTCGTACGGCGTCGACTCGATGAAACCGGCATGGTCGAGCCCATGATTACGCGTCAAGGCCGCGATCATATTCTCGTGCAGTTGCCCGGCGTTGATGACCCGGCCCACATCCGTACCTTGCTGGGCACCACGGCCTCCATGTCGTTTCACTGGGCGGCGAACCACACCTCGCTGGAAACCATCACCTTGCCGGGTCAATTACCGAGTGAGCATTATCGTTTGGAAAAACGTATCGCCCTAAAAGGCGAGCGGGTCAGCGATGCCAAGATGGCGTTTAACCCGGAGACCGGCGAGCCAGTAGTCACCTTTCGTTTGGATCAGGAAGGCGCACGGCGTTTTGCCGATATGACCCAGGATAATATCGGCCGGCCGCTGGCGATTGTGCTGGATGAAAAAGTCATTACGGCGCCGGTTATTCGTTCGGCTATCACCGGTGGCAGTGGTGAGATCAGCGGTGCGTTTACGACCGAAGAAGCTCACGATCTGGCGTTGCTGTTGCGTGCTGGTGCCTTGCCGGCACCGCTGGAAGTTATCGAAGAGCGCACCGTTGGGCCGGATCTGGGAAGCGATGCAATTGCTATGGGTATCAGCACCGGATTGTTGGGCGCACTGCTCGTGCTGATATTTATGGTGACGCTGTACGGACGCTGGGGTTTGATTGCCTGTGTCGGACTGACGCTTAATGTCATTCTGCTTTTCGGGGTGTTGAGCTTGCTTGGCGCAACGCTGACGTTACCGGGTATCGCCGGCATTATTCTGGTTATCGGGATGGCGGTGGATGCCAATATTCTGATTAACGAGCGTATTCGCGAGGAAAGTCATCGTGGTGCCAGTGCTTGGAGTGCGCTGAATAATGGTTTTAGTAAAGCGTACAGCACGATTCTGGATTCCAATATCACCACCTTGATTGCTATCAGCTTATTATTTTTATTTGGCTCGGGACCGATTCGTGGCTTTGCCGTCACCATGGCCGTGGGTCTGTTGCTCTCTATGTTTACCGCCATCGCCGTAACGCGCTTACTGATGGAGCGTCAGGTTGCCCGCCTCGGGCGCGCGCCTCTAGTGATTACCGGTATCTCGTGGTTCAACCGTCTCGACGAAAAGCAGTCGATTCCGCTTATGCGTACACGCTTTATTGGTTTAACCCTGTCGATAATTTTATCGGCGGCCTCGGTTGGACTGTTGGTAAAGCCGGGGTTGAATTACGGGATCGATTTTAGCGGCGGCACCCTGGTGGAAGTAAAAGCCGAGCAGTTATCGGTTGATCAATTGCGGGCGGGATTACACGCAAAAGAGCTGGACGTGGCAATTCAGGAATTTGGGCGTCCGGGTCAGTACCTGATTCGTTTGCCGCTGATGAATGCCGATGATGTTGCCAGCGGCGCGCTGGTGCAGCAGGTCAAAGAAGCGGTGTTGCAAACATCATCCGACGCAACCTTTCCCAGGGTTGAAATGGTTGGCCCGCGGGTCAGCGGAGATTTTGCTGATGCCAGTATTCTTGCCCTGTTAATTGCCGGTACCGGGATGCTTGCTTATTTGTGGTTCAGGTTTGAGTCGCACTTTGCAGTGGGCGCCATGTTGACCATTGCGCTCGACATTACCAAAACTATTGGCTTTTTTGTGCTTCTGGGAATCGAATTTAATTTAACGGCAGTGGCGGCTATTCTTGCGTTGTTGGGCTATTCCGTAAACGACAAGGTGGTGATCTTCGACCGGGTACGTGAACGAATTCGGATAACCCCGGATAAACCCCTCGTGGAATTATTTAACGAAAGTATTACCTCCACCTTAACGCGGACGATATTTACATCAGTAACAACCTTCGTCGCGATACTGCCGATGGCGCTTGCGGGCGGTAATGCGGTATCCAGTTTCGCGCTGCCCATGTTATTCGGGATTGTGGTGGGCACCAGCTCTTCAATCTTTATTGCAGCCCCCGTTGTCTTGGCGTTAGGTGAGCGCCGGGTGCGCAAGGGCTTAACTCAACTGCGAGAAAACGCAGTTAATCGAAGGACAGAGCTGGATGCGTTGCCGTAAGAGTTAAAAACAGATGTTGCAGAATAAAAGCGGTGCCCTAGGGCACCGTTTTTGTTTGAGATTTTTTTTGGTTTCTTTTAATTAGATTTTTTATCCAGATCTTTTATCTGGGGTTTTTGTCTAGGCTCTTTTAGCGGAACGCTTCTGTCTGGATTTCTGTTTGGGATTAAGTTTACGCATGTGGTTTTTGGTCATTGTTTTCGTTAACGAGTAATACCTCTCGCTACCGCTGAGCATCACTTTTATTGCAGAGCTGTCACCGGCAAGGACTGATAGAGCTCAAGATACCGACGGGCGCTCCGGTCCCACGAGTAGTCACCGCTCATTCCATTGCGCTGTAATTGCTGCCACTGGCTTTTATCATCAAAAACCGTCAGTGCACGTTTAATCGTTGCAGCCAATGCAGCGGCGGAGTAATCCGTAAACACAAAACCATTCGGCTTTTTGTCTGCTGCTGCTTGAGCATCCGCCACACTGTCGCGCAGACCACCGACACCGTGCACGATGGGCACTGTGCCATAACGTAAACTGTAGAGCTGGTTTAACCCACAGGGCTCATAGGCAGAGGGCATTAAGAAGATATCCGCACCGGCTTCTATTTGATGAGCGAGGCTTTCATCGTAACCCAGCGTTACGGCTAAAGTATGCGGATAGCGCGCAGCCAAATCCTGCAGGGCAGATTCATAATGTGCCGCGCCACTGCCGAGTACCACACACTGAATGCTGGCTGACTCAAGCAGGGGTGGTAATACCTCTAATAGCAAATCAATACCTTTTTGCTCAACCAAGCGCCCGATAAAACCCAGCAGGGGTAAGGCTGCATCTTCTGCAAGCTGGGTTCGCGTTTGCAGGGCGGTTTTATTTTTTTGCTTGGTCGCCAATGTGCGCCGGTTATAGGTTTGCGCAATATGTTTATCGGTGCCGGGATTCCATTCTGTGCCATCAATGCCATTGAGGATGCCATGGAGCTGCTCACGGCGATGATATAACAGACCATCCAGGCCACAGCCGTGAATCGGCGTTTGAATTTCGCGCGCGTAGCTCGGGCTTACCGTGGTAATCAGGTCAGCGTAAACCAATCCACCTTTCATAAATGACAGCTGATCATAAAATTCCAGCGACTCGGCGTGCCACCAGTGCGCGGGCAGTTGCAGATCATGAAACGTCGAGCGCGGAAACAGACCTTGATAAGCCAGATTGTGAATCGTAAAGAGTGTCGCGGGGCGGGGCTCTTCGGTGGCGAGTAAGGCAGGCACTAATCCTGTCTGCCAGTCGTTGCAGTGCACCAGATCCGGCTGCCAGTTTTGCGACAGCTTATTCTGGGCGAGCAGGCAAATAATGCGGCAGAAGTGATAAAACCGCTCGGCATTATCAGGCCAGTCACGGCCATCAGGTCCGCAATAAGGATTCCCGTCACGTTGTGAAAATGCGGGCAGATCGACTAACCATACTTTAACGCGAGTGCCTGTTAAACGGGTCTGCCAGATAATGACCTGTTGTTGCTCCAACATGCAGCGGGTCAGCTCTTTAACGCCGGTGTCTTTTGCGCTTTGCATCACGCTCGCATAAGCGGGCATGACAATGCGAACATCTTGCCCCAGTTTACTCAATGCCTGCGGTAAGCTCGCTGCCACATCGGCCAAGCCGCCCGTTTTTATCAGGGGGTGCAATTCACTGACGGCGAATAAAATTTTCAACATGAACAATCCTTGATACACGTTTAGCCAAATGCTGACGCCTAGCGTACTTTATAACTAAGCAGGGTTAATTTGCGGCTAAGTGAGCTCGCGACTAAATTAACTTGCGGCTAGATTCACTGACGAACAGGTTACCATTGCAACCCGTGTGAATTGCGAGCAGGGTAATTTTGAATAAACCAACCGGCCAGTGAGTAATTGCAGCAGATGGAGCGAATTTCGTTTCGTGAGTTTTACCGCAAAAGCTTACCATTACTCTCGGTGAATTACGTAAGTGATGTGCAAAAAAAATCTGTTTTATATGCCTCCTGATGAGGCACTGGCGTGTGCGATTGTGGTGCGCCCCTGCCAAAACAATCGATGCTCATCAAGTATTCGTTGCGCCGTGTGTTGCCTCAGCGCGTAATGAATTCAAAAATAACCCCGCCTTATGTTTGCTATCGAACATTGCTCGGCGGATTGTTTATGCGTCAATTAGGCCCCTGTATTTACAGATTTTTCTCTCAAATATTTATCCGCAATCGGGTCGCCTGGCGCCATTATTATGCGATGAGATCAGTCAAGGACTTCCCAAACAATCGCTTGGGTGAATTTGCTCGGTGAAGTCTGATCGATGGTATTGATATTGCTTTATCGATTAAAAATCACAAAAAAATGAGCGCGGCAAAGAGGCCGCTAAAATTTCTCCAGAGAAGGAACAAGCAAGTTAAAGCCCGGTCGATAATCCATGCACGGGCATGGGTGTTCTGAGCGGAAAATTCGCGGTAACAGGAAAACCTTAACAAGGAGTATTAATGAGAAGCATCCACGCTTCCGGTCGTTTTGTCAGTCGTTTGACGCGGGAAACCCTCGCCGTGATATTAGCGGGTGGGCGCGGTTCCCGCTTACATCAGCTCACTAATTGGCGCGCCAAACCGGCGGTCCACTTTGGTGGAAAATTTCGCATCGTCGATTTCCCGTTATCCAACTGCGTTAACTCCGGCATCCGTCGCATCAGTGTACTGACGCAATATAAATCCCATTCTCTGGATCGACATATACAGCGCGGCTGGGGCTTTCTCGGCGGTGAACTGGGCGAGTTTATTGAACTCTTGCCTGCACAGCAGCGGCTTGAAGAATCTTGGTATGCGGGAACGGCAGATGCCGTTTTACAAAACCTCGATATCATTCGCCGTCACAACCCGCGCTTTGTTTTAATTCTTGCTGGTGATCATGTCTATAAAATGGATTACGGCACCATGCTTGCTGCGCATGTGGAGCGGGGCGCTGACATTACGGTCGGATGCATTGAAGTGCCGTTGGAAATTGCCAGCTCTTTTGGCCTGATGGACATCGACGATAACCGGCGCATCCTCAGCTTTGATGAAAAACCGCCTCAGCCAAAACCAATGGTCGGCAGAACCGATGTCGCCTTAGCGTCAATGGGCATTTATGTTTTCAGTACCGAGGTGTTATTTCGTGAGCTACTGCGCGATAAAGACACCCCCGGCTCATCCCATGATTTTGGCAAAGACATTATTCCCGCAATGATCAAGGATCATCAGGTCATGGCATTTCCCTTTCGTGATCCGATCAGCGGCGGCGAAGCCTATTGGCGTGATGTGGGCACCATTGATGCCCTGTGGGAAGCGAATCTGGAGCTTATCGGTATCAGTCCTGAGCTCGATCTCTATGATGAAAGCTGGCCGATCTGGACCCATCAAGAGCAGGTGCCGCCCGCCAAGTTTGTATTTAATGATGACAACCGCCGTGGACTGGCCGTGGACTCCATGATCGCCGGTGGCTGTATTGTATCGGGCTCGGCGGTGCGTCACTCATTGTTGTTTCCGCGCGTTCGTATTCACTCCTTTAGCGAAATATCCGACTCGGTAATTTTTCCCAATGTGGAAATAGGGCGCAATTGCCGTATTCACAAAGCGTTGATTGATCGCTACTGCAAAATTCCTGATGGCATGGTGATTGGGCATGATCTTGAGGCCGATCGCAAACGCTTCCATGTGTCGCCCAAAGGTGTCGTGCTGGTGACACCGGAAATGTTGGATGAGGGGTACCCACATGTCGGCCGACCCTAAAATGAAAGTGGTGTTTTGCTGGCACATGCACCAGCCGGATTATCGCGACATGCTGACGGGTGAATACTATTTTCCCTGGACTTATCTGCACGCCATTAAAGACTATGTCGATATGGTGGCCCATCTGGAAGCACATCCAGATGCCCGTGCGGTATTTAATTTTGCCCCGATTTTGTTAGAGCAGCTGCAGGATTATGCCCGCCAGATTGAAGATTACTTACATCGCAACAAGCCGATTAAAGATCCGCTGCTGGCCGCACTGGTAGCAACCGACTTGCCCAAAGCCGGGTCGGCCCACTTCGTAGAATTAGCGCGTAAATGCCTGCGCTCCAACCGTGAGCGAATTATCAATCGCTTTCCTGCTTATGCGCATTTAGCGGATACCCTGGAGGAGCTTGAGCGCCAGCCGCGTACCCAGCGGTATATTACTGAGCAGTTTTTGGCGGACCTGCTGGTGTGGTATCACCTGGGTTGGATGGGTGAAACCATTCGTCGCACCGATAGCC
>CAYTQQ010000034.1:0-13935 GCA_964440135.1 uncultured Cellvibrionaceae bacterium
TATAGACCCGCGAGCGCTCGCACTAAAACGAGATTCACATGAATAAAAAAGCCTTTTTTATCACAGGTACCGATACCGGCGTGGGTAAAACCCACATAGCTGCGGGCCTGTTATTGGCCGCCCGGCAGCGTGGATTAACCACCGCCGCGCTCAAGCCCGTAGCTGCAGGCTGTGAACAAACCGCCGATGGCTGGCGTAATGATGATGCGCTGTTACTGCAGTCGGTGATCACCGAGCCGCTGGCCTATGAGCAGATTAACCCTATTGCGTTGCAGGCCGCCATTGCCCCACATATTGCCGCGCAGCAGGAAAATCGTCGGCTGACGGTGGATCGCATTGCCGGCTTTTGTCGCGGCGTCCTCGGCAACGCCCAGGTCACTCTCGTAGAAGGTGCCGGGGGCTGGCGGGTACCGCTCAATGCCACTGAAACGCTGGCTGATCTCGCCCGGTGCTTACAGTTACCGGTGATTCTGGTGGTGGGTATCCGCCTGGGCTGCATCAATCATGCGGTGCTGACCGCCGAAGCCATTCAGCGTGATGGCTTACCCTTGGCTGGCTGGGTGGCCAACTGCATTGACCCCGAACTGCCGTGTCTGGAAGAAAACCTCGCTACCTTGCACGAACGTCTTCCCGCACCCTGCCTGGGCGTTGTTCCCTGGCTTGCGGATAAGGTGGTGCCCGTTGAAATCGCACAACATTTCACTGCTGAGCAGCTGGCGGCGCTGCTGATAAACTGAAGCAGTAAGCTCAAGCCCTACCGCGACCATTGCCCAGCGCGTTACCTTTTTTAATCCCCCTAAGTCAGCGCATCAACAGCAGGGTGCCACCGGCGCCCAGCAAAATGCCAACCACCACTGCCGCTAGCAGCATCCATACAGCCTGCCGTCCTGCCTGTCGCCGCAGCTCGGGATTTTCAATGGGTGACAAAATCTGCTCCCGTGACAGTTCCATCACCGCAGCCAATGACGAAACGCTTTCGTTCGAGGCTATTCCCTGATTTTCTACCCGCTGAATCGTTCTCAGGCTCAGGTTGGCGATGTCGGCCAGTTGCTGTTGAGTCCAGCCGCGTGCGATTCGAAGTTGTTTAATCTGGTTTCCGCGGACGTTCATGCAACCACCCCCGCCTTGCCCGGCGTTGCGATCACCGGGGCGTTGGTCTTTGTTGCCACCTTTTGCCAAATTCCTCGTAGCGACGTCGGCTGGCCGCGCCAGCACCTGAAGTATTGCTCGCAAACTTCCATTACAGCCCCCTCGTTACCAGTGCGCTAAGAAAGCCAATTAAGGCCCCCCCCAAGAAGAGCGCCAAAATCTGTAGGGCGTGCTTGCGCCAATCAATCTTGCCGGTATCGGGGTTGAGCGGAAAGAGGTTGGGTTGTGCTTGATCTGAATCGAGCAGAACGCCATCCCGGTAAAGCTGGATCTCAAGTCGGCTCTGCATAATCGAGATAGTGGAGACGATGACTTGGTAACCATGGCCCTCGTGCAGAAATTCATGGGGGGTTGAGCGGCGAAAGCTGCGTTTAGAGGAAACCACTTGGTCGTTGACTTCAACTACTTCACGACCATTCCAGAGGGAGCCCCAGACGCGGATGGTCATATCTTCGACGTCAAAGAAGCATTCTATGCCCCGCTTCATATTAATTTTCATGGTGGATTCCCGGACTGCGTCCTGCTCTTTCTTATATTTGTATTTGTTCATCATAAATTCTCATGGCAGTGATTGAAACGATCAAGGAGCCTATTGGAACGCTTATCGGCCGCAAGCAAAACGTCACTGATAGGCCATGGCGCACAAGTGTCATATGCAGACTTGGCGTCATATACAGGCCAGGTGTCATACGGCGGGCGCGTTATATCGCCAGGATGCTTACAACAAAGGATTATGGATAAGCGGCAAGGGCTGGGTGTTTTTTGAACGCATGTGGCATAGAATGACTATAATGACGTTATCAATACGCAAAGCTTCAGCCTTAGCAGAGAACTATTCAGGGGGTCGTCATGGACATTAATTCAGGTGCGGCGGTCAACCAGGGGTTGATCGGGATGCAAAAAAGCCAGACCGAAATGGTGCGCTCTGCCCAGCAGATTGCTTCTGCGGGTACCACCAGCGCAAGTGGGAATACGAATGATATCGTGACCCCGCTGGTTAATCTGAAAGTCCAGAGCCAGGTTTTTGATAGCTCGGCCAAGGTTGTTAAAGCGGCCGATGAAATGATTGGAACCTTGTTAGACGTTAAGGCTTGAGACGTTACCGATGATTACTCCACCTGCCTCTCCCTATGCCAACGCCATAGCGCCGTTTACGCCGCTGGGGCGTGAGCCTGTGGGGCAGGAAAGTACAGAGTTGCGGCTCTCCACATTGAAGCCGCTTGAGCAGTCAGCGGAATCGGCGCGCAGTGAAAATCGCCGTTCCCCGGATGAGCGTCCCAGTGAAGTTGATGAGCAGCAACGCCTGAGAGACGATCGCATTGATGGCGATCAGCACAAACAGCAAAATTCCGAAGAGCAGAAAAAACGCCAACAGGAAGAAACAGAGCGCGAAGTCATTCGCGAGCTGGCTGCACGAGATCGCGAAGTGCGGGCCCATGAACAGGCGCACGCGGCGGTGGGCGGCCACCATGCCGGCAGCCCTGTCTACCAATATAAGCGCGGTCCCGATGGCGTGAGCTATGCAGTTGCTGGTGAGGTATCAATCAGCACCAGCCCCATTCCCGGTGATCCGGAAGCTACCATCCGCAAAGCCCAACAAATAGCTCGCGCCGCCATGG
The DNA here is from genome assembly GCA_964440135.1 of uncultured Cellvibrionaceae bacterium. GTDB lineage: Bacteria > Pseudomonadota > Gammaproteobacteria > Pseudomonadales > Cellvibrionaceae > Cellvibrio. The sequence goes on from CAYTQQ010000034.1 coordinate 2,769, forward strand.
CGCCGGCCGAGCCTTCTCCCCAGGATCGCCGCGTCGCAGCTGAAGCCAGCCGTCTTGAAATTCAGGCGCGCGCAGAGTTGCAACAGCGCCAGGCCTTGGAGCAGGCCGGGCAAGCTGAAGCAGCGCAAAAAAAAGCGCGCGCTGAGCGTGAAGAGGCTGCCCGTCAGGAGCAGCGTGAGCGCGACGAGCAAAATAAGGCCCGTACTGGCGAGGCTCAGGCGCGTGCCATTGCTGTCACTCGTCAATTGACGGAAATAGGTTTGATTACCAAAACCTCGTCTGTTGGGCACCACATCAATCATCGGATATAGCCGTTCAGTAGGCGCTGTTAATTCCTGATCGGCACAATCCCTTTCCTGTCTGCCCGGCCCCTTTCTTATCGACACAGCCCCTTTCTTGTTGTTATGTTGTGCATCGGATTGCACAGCGAGGATTCTATGGCCAGCAAATTATCTCCTGAAGACCAGGCGCGGGTAGATGCTGTTATTACGCGCGGCGTGAACAGCGTCGAACGCAAGCCTTTCCGGGTATGGTTACTGTTAGGTGTTATCGTCGTAGTGCTGACGCTGCTCAGCTTGTTCAGTTACGGCTTTGCCTGGATGCAAGGGATTGTCTGACGCCCTCAAATTTTGCGCGCCTATCTTTGAGCTGCAAGCATGAGTTATTGATTCGCTTAGATTTCTCTTGACCGATCAATAATGTCTCCCTATAATTCGCGACCTCACTTGGGTTGTGGCCTAAGTTGAGTTTCAGTCGCGGGGTGGAGCAGCTTGGTAGCTCGTCGGGCTCATAACCCGAAGGTCGTTGGTTCAAATCCAGCCCCCGCAACCAGATTTTATCCGCTCTCTTTGCTGAGTGGATTCGAAAGCCCCTATTAGGGGCTTTTTTGTATTTGCTCTACAGTCACAGTGGCCTGTGGCGGTTCAAAGCGGTAATCGTCAAATGGGCCCTGTGGCCCATTTTTTGTTTGTGGATCTGCATTGGCCGGATGGTGTCAAAACGGATCAGTTTATTTGCAGGTAATACACCATGGCTTCCAAGCAGGAACAATTACACGCGCTGATCGAGCCTATCGTCGCTTCGCTCGGCTGTGAGCTTTGGGGGTTGGAATATCTGACTCAGGGACGCTATACCACACTGCGTTTATTTATTGATAGCGCAGAAGGTGTAACCTTGGAAGACTGCGAAAAAGTCAGTCGCCAGGTCAGCAGCGTGCTGGATGTTGAAGATCCTATCGAAGGTGAATACACCTTGGAGGTATCGTCCCCCGGTTTGGACCGCCCGCTGTATACGGCAGCGCAATATGCGCGCTACATTGGCGAGCAGGTTAATTTGCGCTTGCGTATTGCGCGCGATGGGCGTCGTAAATTTAAAGGTACGATCCTCGCGGTAGACGGTGATGACGTGCGTATAGCAGTTGATGATAAGGAACATGTCCTGGCCGTTGATCTTATCGATAAGGCCAATGTGATTCCGCGCTTTGAGTGACAGGTATTCGTTTTTATAATTTTAGCGCGCATCGCTGCAACAGCGGTGAGCTTATCCGGAAAATTGCTGGTCATCCGTCGGGTTGATCGGTGCCAGGAGTAATTCAGAGGCAGTCAAATGAACAAAGAAATTTTGCTCGTCGCCGATGCAGTGTCTAATGAAAAGGGCGTTGGCAAGGAATTGATTTTCGAGGCAATTGAAATTGCATTGGCAACCGCAACCAAGAAACGCTTTGATGAAGACTCCAATATCCAGGTCGTGATCAATCGCACCACGGGCGGCTATGAAACTTTTCGTAGTTGGGACGTTGTGGCTGATGATGTGGTCGCTGAATTGGGAACGCAATTTACGCTGCAAGAAGCGCACGAAAAAGACACAAGCCTTAAAGCGGGCGACACCTATCGGGAAAAAATTGAAAACGTGGAGTTTGGGCGTATTGCTGCACAGACTGCCAAACAGGTTATCGTGCAAAAAGTGCGTGAAGCCGAACGTGCACAAATGGTCGATGAATACCGCGATCGTGTGGGCGAGCTGATCAGCGGCACCGTTAAAAAAGTAACTCGTGACAGCATCATTGTCGACCTGGGCAACAATGCTGAAGGTCTGCTGCCGCGCGATCAATTAATCGGACGTGAAATTTTCCGCATGGGTGATCGCATCCGTGCGCTCTTGTTGGAAGTGCGCACCGAAGCGCGCGGCCCGCAATTATTTCTGAGTCGCTCTTGTCCGGAAATGTTGATCGAGCTGTTCAAAATCGAAGTGCCAGAAATCGCTGAAGAAGTAATTGAAATCAAAGGCGCTGCACGCGATCCAGGACTGCGCGCCAAAATTGCGGTGAAAACCAATGATGGACGTATCGATCCAGTCGGCGCCTGTGTAGGTATGCGCGGCTCGCGCGTTCAGGCGGTATCCAACGAGCTGGGCGGTGAGCGCGTAGACATCGTGCTGTGGGACGACAACCCGGCACAATTCGTTATCAACGCTATGTCTCCCGCAGAAATTGAATCCATCGTCGTTGATGAAGACGCCGGCTCTATGGACGTTGCTGTTAACGAAGATAATCTTGCTATGGCTATCGGTCGTGGTGGACAAAACGTGCGTCTTGCTTGTGAGTTGACCAAGTGGGATATCAACGTGATGGGCATTGACGAGTGGCAATCCAAGCAACAAGAAGAAACCGGCAGCTACATGCAGGTGTTCATGGATGCGCTGGATGTCGATGAAGATATCGCCACCGTGTTAGTTGAAGAAGGCTTCACTTCTTTGGAAGAAGTTGCCTACGTACCGCTCGAAGAAATGCTCACCATCGAAGGTTTTGATGAAGACATCGCTGAAGAATTGCGTAGACGCGCTAAAGATGCACTGCTGAGTCAGGCCCTTGCAACTGAGGTGCGCTTGGAAGGTGTAGCTGAAGATCTGCTGGCCATGGAAGGAATGGATCAGGAGTTGGCGGGTAAGCTTGCGGCACTGGGTATCGTGACAATGGAAGACCTGGCCGAGCAGGCGATTGACGACCTGTTGGCAATTGAAGGCATGGACGAAGTCCGTGCCGCTGCACTGATTATGAAGGCCCGCGAGCCCTGGTTTGCGTAATAACCCAGGGTTCGTCTTATCTGGGCAATGAATAAATATTGAGGAAACACAATGGCAGAAGTAACAGTTAGCGAACTCGCCAAATCTGTTGGAACATCGGTTGAGCGACTGCTGAAACAGATGCAAGAGGCCGGTCTCAAGCAAAAAACGGCGGATGCGCTGGTCTCTGATGAAGAGAAGCAAAAGCTCCTGGCTTATCTACAAACCAGCCATGGTGAGTCTGCTGCCGAACCGCGCAAAATCACGTTGCAGCGCAAAACCACTACCACGCTCAAAACCGGTAGCGGCAGTGCGCGCAAAACCGTCAATGTCGAAGTGCGCAAAAAGCGCACCTTCGTCAAACGCGAAGAGATTGAAGCAACCGCCGAGTCGGAAGTAGAAGCTATTGAACCGACTCCGGGCGAAGTAGAAACGCCCGAGCCAGTGGTGGTCGAGCCTGTTGCCGAAGTAGTCAGCGAAACCCCTGTTGTAGAGGAAGAGACTCCGACGGAAGGTGCTGCCGAGCCCGAAGCGACACCGGTACGCAGCTTCACTGATGGCGTTGAAGAAAAACGTCGCGCCGCGCAAGAGCGCCGTATGGCCGAAGAAGCCCAGCGCAAGCAAGAGCTGCTGGAGAAAGAAGAAGCCAAGCGTCAGGACGTCAAGGTCGCTGAAAAAGTTGATGCAGATGCGGGTCGTCCCAAGCCTAAAGCTGCCGCACCTGCGGCGGATGCTGAAAGCGTTAAGCACGGTGCCAAGAAAAAAGATCTGCGCCGTGATGACGATTTTGATGATGGTGAAAAATCCCATTCCAAGCGTGCCGGTAAGTCGGCGAAAAAAACCACCGCGCCCAAAAAGAGCGTCAAGCTGGATTTGTTTGAACTTGATGGCGATGACGGTGAAGAGCTGTTAGCGCGGCGTAAAACCATGCGTGCTAATCACAAGGCGTCCAACAAGCACGCCTTTAAGCGTCCGACCACCAAAATTGTTCACGAAGTAGAAGTGCCTGAAGCCATTACCGTAGCCGATTTGGCGCAGCGCATGAGCATCAAGGCAGGCGAGGCCATCAAGCAATTGATGAAGCTGGGCGTCATGGCGTCGATCAATCAGATGCTTGATCAGGAAACCGCGCAGTTGCTCGTCGAAGAGTTTGGTCACAAGGTCAAGCTGGTTAGCGAAGACGATATTGAGCATGCCCTGGAGCAATCACTGGAAGTTGACGGTGAGCACGTAACCCGGGCGCCGGTAGTTACCGTGATGGGTCACGTTGACCACGGAAAAACTTCGCTGCTCGACTACATCCGTAAAACCAAGGTGGCCTCCGGTGAGGCCGGTGGTATTACGCAGCATATCGGTGCGTATCGAGTGCCCACCAGCCGCGGTGAAATTGCCTTCCTCGACACCCCCGGCCACGCCGCCTTTACGGCAATGCGCGCCCGTGGTGCCCAGAGTACGGACGTGGTCATTCTTGTCGTCGCGGCGGATGACGGCGTGATGCCCCAAACTGAAGAAGCGATTCTGCACGCCCGTGCGGCTGAAGTGCCCTTGGTAGTAGCGATTAACAAATGTGATAAGCATTCAGCTGATCCCGACCGCGTCAAAAATGAATTGGTCGCTAAAGGCGTAATTCCTGAAGCTTACGGTGGTGACACCCAGTTTATTGAAGTGTCTGCTCATACCGGACAGGGTATCGATGAACTGCTTGAAGCGGTTGCGCTGCAGGCTGAACTGCTCGAGCTTACCGCCGCCATCAATGTGCCGGCGCGCGGTGTGGTGATCGAAGCGCGGGTCGATAAAGGCCGCGGTGTCGTCGCGACCTTACTGGTTCAACAGGGCACCCTGAATCACGGTGATCTGGTGTTGGCCGGTCAAAGTTATGGTCGTGCTCGCGCCATGAGCGATGAGCACGGCAAACAAGTCAGAGCGGCGGGGCCGTCTACGCCCGTTGAGATTCTCGGGCTCGATGCGCCGCCGAGTGCGGGCGATGATTTCGTCGTGCTGTCTGACGAGCGTAAAGCCCGTGAAGTTGCTGAGTTCCGCGCTGAAAAAGAGCGCAAGGAAAAACTGGCTCGCCAGCAGGCCTCGAAACTGGAAAATATGTTCGCGGGTATGGATGCAGACCAGAAGAAATCCCTTAGCGTTGTGGTCAAAGCCGACGTGCGCGGTACGCTGGAAGCGATTCAGGCATCCTTGGCAGATATCGGTAACGAAGAAGTTGAGGTCAATATTGTTTCCGCTGGTGTCGGCGGCATTACCGAAAACGATGTCAACCTGGCACTGACCACGGGCGCGATTATCGTTGGCTTTAACGTGCGTGCGGACGCTAACACCCGTCGCCTGGCAGAAACTGAAGGCGTTGATATTCGCTACTACAGCATCATTTATCAGCTGCTGGATGAAGTGAAAGCGGCACTGAGCGGTATGCTTGATCCTGAGCGGGTGGAAACCATCGTGGGTATCGCCAACGTACGTGAAGTCTTCAGTTCACCGAAATTTGGTCAGGTGGCCGGTTGTATGGTGGTTGAAGGCACGGTTTATCGCAGCAAGCCGATCCGTGTATTGCGTGATAATGTGGTGATTTTTGAAGGTGAACTGGAATCACTGCGCCGCTTTAAAGATGACGTCAACGAAGTTCGCAACGGTATCGAATGTGGTATCGGGGTCAAAAACTACGACGTTAAAGTAGGCGACCAGATTGAAGTTTACGAAGTCAAAGAGGTAGCGCGTCAGCTTTAACTGGCGCTCAACCTGCATCGCCCCGAACAGCTTAATCGGTGTTCGGGGCGTTGTTATTTTTACCTTCGCATTCATTGGCGGATAAAGGATTATTGTTGAGGCGGGTGATTGACCTGGCTCAGCAAAAACTTGAGAGGTTGCAGGCTTATGCCAAGAGAATTTACGCGTTCAGATCGGGTATCCGACGCTATCCAGCGGCTGCTGAGTCAGATTATTCCCCAGGAGATTGGCGATCCGCGGGTGGGTATGGTCAACATTAATGACGTGACCGTAACCCGGGATATGGGCTACGCCAAGGTGTACGTGACCTTTGTCGGTGCCGATGAAGAGCGCAGCCAGGAGGCCGTCGCGGTGTTGAACAAAGCCTCGGGTTTCCTGCGCACCTTTGTGGCGCGGGAGCTGAGTATGCGCACCGTACCCAAGCTACAGTTTATTTTTGACAAAACCTCCATTCGTGGACAGGAATTGTCAGCCCTGATCGACAAAGCGGTCGCGGGGGATCAAGCCAGGTATCAAGATGAAGAGCCGGGCACAGACGCAGACAGTAAAGAGCAGAATTAATGGCGCGTAGGAAGGGCCGCCCTATTGATGGGGTGTTGCTGTTACATAAAGCGGGAGGCATGACCTCGAATCGTGCTCTGCAGATTGCGAAGCGGTTATTTTTTGCGGAAAAAGCGGGGCACACCGGTAGCCTCGATCCCTTGGCCACTGGTGTTTTACCCTTGTGCTTCGGTGAGGCGACCAAATTTTCACAATTTTTACTTGATGCCGATAAAGGTTATCGCAGCACCTTCCAATTGGGTGTGCGGACTACCACCAGCGATGCTGATGGTGAGGTCATAAGCGAAGCAACCACGGCAGATCTGACCATTGCTCAGGTTGAGCAGGCGCTGCAAAAATTTGTGGGTGATATTTTCCAGGTGCCCTCCATGTTTTCGGCCCTTAAACATCAGGGGCAGCCGCTTTATAAAATGGCGCGTCAGGGCTTGGAAATTGAGCGCAAACCACGTCCCGTGACGGTGCACAGCATCGACCTGCTGGCATTTCGTGCCGGCCCTAGAGCCGAAGTAGACGTAGAAATTCGCTGCAGTAAAGGCACTTATGTGCGCTCTATTGCCGAAGACCTCGGCGCGGCGCTGGGCTGCGGCGCCCACGTAAAAACCCTGCATCGCATGGCGACAGGAGCGTTTAATGAGCAGCAGACGGTAACCCTGGAAGCGCTCGAAGCCGCTTTTGAAGAAGGCAGTTATGACGCCCTGGATCGCTTCTTGTTGCCAGCCGATGCGCCAGTGGCGAGCTTGCCCGCGATAATCCTGCCGGAAACGAGTGGTTATTACTTTCGGCAGGGGAATCCAGTGATGGATTCGCAGGTCTACCGTGTCGGGACTCAAGGTGATATTGTACGGGTCTTTTTGCAAACTGCAGGCGAGAGCGCGGCGACTGAGCCCCAGTTTTTAGGACTTGGCGAACTGACCGAAGATGGTCGCGTCGCGCCCAAACGAATTATTGCTAATCGATCAACGGCGTCAGTTTGATCGGTAAGCGCAAGATTACTTCGGTGAGTGTAATAACTGGCTGAGGTATATGAGCGGTGACAGTCAGTTTTTTCTGTTGTCACTATAGCCCACCTGTAAATATGCGCGGGTGTGGCCGTAACCAGATCGCATGTTAATGAGGAAAATATTATGGCACTGAGTGCTGCTGAAAAAGCTGCTGTTGTAAAAGAATATCAACAAGCTGAAGGTGATACCGGCTCTCCGGAAGTTCAGGTTGCGTTGTTGACGATTAACATCAACAAACTACAAGGACACTTCGCTGGGCACAAACACGATCACCATTCACGCCGCGGATTGATCCGTATGGTTAACCAGCGCCGCAAGCTGCTGGATTACCTGAAAGGTAAAGATATTGCTCGTTACGCAGCATTGATTCAAAAATTGGGTCTGCGCCGTTAAGTTTGTTTTGTGCCCGCTCTGCGGGCACTTTTCTTTCGGCAAGACTGGCACGGAGTTACACAGCAGTCACACAGCTGGACGACTGTTGGGCAGGAAGCCGATAAAAGTGTTTAACACTTGTAGTAATTAAAAGATTGAACGAAAAAGTTTGCGCGGGACCTTCCGCCAGAAATACACCAAGAGCGATACCAAAGCTGGTGACGCGGAATATTCCGAATCTGTTTGTTTAGAAAATTATTTATCAGACGCGTAAAAATCAACGCAAAAAAGGATAGAAGAGTGAATCCGATTATCAAAAAATTTCAATATGGCAATGAAACTGTAACCCTCGAAACCGGCCGTGTCGCCCGTCAGGCGACCGGTGCCGTGCTGGTTACTATGGGTGAAACCGCTGTATTGTGTACCGTTGTGGGTGCCAAGCAAGCAGTTGCTGGACAGGGTTTCTTCCCACTGTCAGTCCACTATGTCGAAAAAGCTTATGCAGCAGGCAAAATTCCCGGTGGCTTTTTTAAACGTGAAGGCCGTCCCTCCGAAAAAGAAACCCTTACTTCCCGTTTGATTGACCGCCCGATTCGTCCGCTGTTTCCGGAAGGCTTTTTGAATGAGGTACAAGTTGTTTGTACCGTTATGTCTACCGACAAATCTACCGATCCCGATATTGCTGCGATGATCGGTACCTCCGCCGCGCTGGCGATCTCCGGTATTCCTTTTAATGGTCCGATTGGTGGCGCCCGTGTAGGTTACACGCCGGAGCAAGGTTACCTGCTCAACCCCGACTACAAAACACTGGCAGCGTCCGAGCTGGACATGGTTGTGGCGGGAACTAAAGATGCGGTATTGATGGTTGAGTCTGAAGCGAAAGAATTGCCCGAAGACATCATGCTCGGTGCAGTGCTGTTTGCGCATCAGGAAATGCAAGTAGTGGTGCAAGCGTGTGAAGAGCTGGCCCGCGATGCCGGCAAGCCGCGTTGGGAATGGCAAGCGCCAGCCCAAAACGCCACATTGAAAGCCGCGCTCGAGCAAAACTTTGGTGACTCTATCGGTGTTGCCTATCGCATTACCAATAAAGCCAAGCGTTATGATCGTCTGGCGGAGCTGCGCGACCAAGCCATTGCGGAGCTGGTTAATGAAGACACAGGGGTAACGGCGGACGAGGTAAAAGATCTGTTCAGCCGTGTTGAGTCCAACATTGTGCGCTCACGCATCGTTGCCGGTGAGCCGCGTATTGATGGTCGCGACAGCAAAACCGTGCGCCCGATCATGGTTGAAGTCGGCGTACTGCCAAAAGCACATGGTTCGGCCTTGTTTACCCGGGGTGAAACCCAGGCATTGGTCGTTGCTACCTTGGGTAATGCGCGCGATGCACAAATCATTGATTCGCTGGAAGGCGAGCGCAAAGATCCTTTCATGTTGCACTATAACTTCCCACCTTACTCCGTAGGTGAGTGTGGTCGTATGGGCGCTACCGGTCGTCGCGAAATTGGTCACGGTCGTCTTGCCCGTCGCGGTGTCGCTGCGGTGCTGCCTGCGGAAGATTCATTTCCGTACACCATGCGCGTGGTGAGTGAAATTACCGAATCCAACGGCTCCAGCTCAATGGCATCGGTGTGTGGTTCAAGCCTCGCTCTGATGGATGCCGGTGTGCCGCTGAAAGCACCGGTAGCCGGTATTGCGATGGGCCTGGTGAAAGAAGATAACGGTTTTGCAGTGTTGACCGATATTCTCGGCGATGAAGATCATTTGGGTGATATGGACTTTAAAGTGGCCGGTACTGCTTCAGGTGTTACCGCCCTGCAAATGGACATCAAGATCGAAGGTATTACCGAAGACATTATGGAGATTGCACTGGAGCAAGCGCTGCATGCCCGTCTGCATATCCTCGCGGAAATGAATAAGGTTATTGCCCAGGCCCGGGCTACCATTAGCGATAATGCGCCGCGCTTTGAAACCATCAAAGTTCATCCGGACAAGATCCGCGATATCATCGGTAAAGGCGGCGCCACTATCCGTTCAATCACCGAAGAAACAAATTCTTCAATTGATATCGATGATAGCGGTACGGTCAAAATCTATGCGGACAACGGTGAGAATCTGAAAGCAGCCATTCAGCGTGTTCAGGAAATCATTGCCGAAGCTGAAATCGGTGCAATCTATGAAGGCACGGTGGTGCGCATTGTAGATTTCGGGGCATTCGTTAACTTCCTGCCGGGCAAAGACGGATTGGTACATATCTCGCAAATCGCTGATGAGCGCGTGAACAGCGTTAGCGATTACTTGACCGAAGGCCAGGTAGTTAAAGTGAAATGTCTGGACGTCGATCAGCGTGGCCGTATTAAATTGTCCATCAAAGAAGCGATGGCAGAAGAAGGTGGCGCTGCAGCAGCACCGGCAGAAGATCAGCCGGCTGAGTAAGTGCTCACAGAACAACAAAAACGCCCGCACCTCTGCGGGCGTTTTTGTTTTAATGTTCAGCCAAGATTAAACGAAAAGCGGAATGCGGGGCCGCATAGTGGTAATTTAGCTCCGCTATAATGATCCCAGCCGTTGAACATACCAACCGCTAACAATCCGGGTCAGAAAAATTAAAGCTATAAAAACCAGTTCTTAAAATAAGTACTTTGTATTATTTCAGCCTGAGAATATGCAATGCGGATTACGGTTATTTTCTTACTCTGCCTGATTGGGGGCTGTGGCAAGTCAGTGCTGCCCGAGGCGCGTACCACAACCAGGATACTGAATGAGTGTCCCGGATTTTCGGAGCGCGGCAAACCACCATTAGTCAACGGGGCTGAATGCGGCACCCTGGCCGTAGCAGAAAATCCCCAGCAACCCGCCGGCGAGATTATTCATCTAACCATTCTGCGTCTGCCTGCCATCCATCCCGTACCTCGCACCGATCCGCTGTTTATCATCGTCGGTGGTCCGGGCCAATCGGCAGTAGAGTTGGCGGAGCAGGTATTTCATACCTTCGAAGAAACACGCAAATACCGCGATATTGTTTTTGTTGATCAGCGCGGTACCGGAAGCTCCCATCCGCTCGAGTGCGAAGGTCTCGCTGCGCTCGGTACTAACCTCACCTATACCGACAAAAAAGCCGCCACCCAGATTGAATTGCGCGCCTGTGCCGAACAACTGGGCGAGCGCTATCAGTTTTACACCACGCCTTACGCGGTTGAAGATCTGGAGCAGATTCGCCAAGTGCTCGGTTATCCCGCGATTAATATCTGGAGCGTGTCTTACGGTACCCGGGTCGCGCTGGAATACATGAGACGTTATCCGCAGGCGGTGCGGACGGCGGTGCTCGATGGCGTGGCGCCGGTGGCGATTGCCTTGCCGTGGTCGGCCGAGCGCGATGCCCTCGCGGCGTTACAGCAAGTGAATCAACAGTGTGCGGACAGCGAGAAATGTTGGATGCG
>CAYTQQ010000034.1:14035-21997 GCA_964440135.1 uncultured Cellvibrionaceae bacterium
TAATTGCGCAGTTTATTCACTCCGGTGATATTGATGCGCTCGATACTCGCTGTGTAGAGCGAATTCTTCCGCTATCGCCTTACTATGAAATACATCCCGAAACCCTCGAACACTTGGGGCAAAAGCACGGGCCGGAACAGGAAGAGGGTGATAAGCAATGATCCGGGTTACTAACATTCACAAAACATTTGGCCAGCTCACCGCCCTGCAGGATGTGTCTTGTGAATTTCGCGATGGTGAAATTACCGGCCTGCTGGGTTTGAACGGTGCGGGCAAAACCACCTTGCTACGTCTGGTGTACGGTTTGTTGCAGTCCACGGCGGGTACCATTTTGGTCAATGACCAGAATGTTCAAGACCATGCCCGGCTGATTCGCCGCTCTTTGGGTGTACTGCCTGACGATGCCGGTTTGTATAAGCGACTGACCGCGCGCGAGAACATTCACTATTTTGGTGAACTGCAAGGCATGCAGCCAGCCGAGTTGGCACACCAGACCAATACGCTGATTGAGCTGCTGGGCATGCACGATATTGCCGAGCGGTCGGCAGAAGGGTTTTCCCTGGGTGAGCGAATGAAAACAGCGCTGGCGCGCACCATCGTTCATCAGCCGCAACATATTTTATTGGACGAGCCTACCAATGGCCTGGATGTGATTACCACCCGCGCGGTGCGAAAATTACTGCTGACGTTGCGCGATCAGGGGCGCTGCGTCATTTTTTCCAGCCACCTGATGCATGAAGTCGGCGGCCTGTGTGATCGCGTGATTGTGATTGCCCGAGGGCGCGTGGTGGCCCAGGGCAGTGTTGAGGAAGTCATCGCGCAGGCGGGGTGCACCAATCTTGAAGATGCCTTTGTCCATTTATCGCAAACAGCTCCGGTAGCAAGCTCATGAGCATTGTCCGTAAATTATGGTTTTCATCGGCCCTGATTGTATTCCGCAAAGAGTGGCGCGACGCGCTGCGGGATAAGCGCTCCTTGCGCCTGGCGCTGCTACCGGCTTTTTATTTTGTCGCGATTTTTGTTGGCGGCACGCTCTTTACTATTAATACGCAACAGGACTATCAAGTCGATGGCCTCGTGCAAATCGAACTGCCGGTGCAGGGTGGCGAGCATCTGCCTGAGCTGTTGGATTGGCTGCGTGAGCAGGGCGTCGAGACGGTGGCAGTTGCAACGGATGTCTATCAGCAGGTGCAACAAGGCGACCATAAATTTGCCCTGATTATTCCGGCCGATATTCATCAACAAAAACTACGGGGTGAAAATTTGACCTTGTGGTTGGTGTACAACGCCGCCAACCAACAAGTGCATTCGCGTTTGCAATTTATTCGCAGCCAAATTTATGCGTGGAGTGTCCGGACCGGCAATTTGAATTTGTTAGCGCGAGGTATTGCGCCAGGGGTCGGAACCGTTGTTTCCCTCAGGGAAAATAATGTCGCCAATGATCAGCAGATGGGTATTTATATTCTCGGCGGATTACCGATGATTTTATTGCTGTCCGCTTTTATCGCCAGCATTGGTTTCTCGGCTGATATGACGGCCGGTGAACGCGAGCGCCGGTCGCTGGAATCGCTGTTGATCACGCCAGTCTCTTCCCTGTCGCTGATTCTCGGCAAGTGGCTGACATCTCTGCTGATTACCTTTAGCGTGGTTAGTCTGACCCTGGTGCTCCTGTGGCTTGCATTGGCCAGTTTGCCGTTTAATGAGTTGGGCCTGCGGGTTGATGTCAGATGGCCGGCGATCGCTGCCATTTTTTTGGTGTTAATGCCGGTTATATTTATCGCCTGCGCACTCCAGCTCGCCGTCGCGATTTTTGCGCGTTCGTTTAAAGATGCACAGACCTACACCGGCCTGCTGGTGTTTATTCCGATGGTGCCGGGGTTTTACACGCTCTTTAATCCCGGGGTGTATGCCGATTGGTTTTTATGGGTGCCGGTACTCGGCCAGCAAGTCATTGTGCGGGATCTATTGCTGGGAGGATCACTCGCGGGATTAACCCTCGTGTGTTTCTGGATTACCGCTGGCGCGGCCACAATGGTGTTACTGTTACTGGCCGCCAAGCAGCTGCGACGGGCAAAAATTATCTACGGTTAGCGGCGGCAGGTGGTAACCGGGTTCGGTTATCTGCATTGAGGTGGGATGGCGCACATAGAGCGCACGGCAGTTCAGTCACTATTCAGTCTTGCGACCTTACACTCATCAGACACTTGATAACCCGAGGTGCCCCTATGAGATACCTGGATCTAAGATATCTGTGTCTAAAACACCTGCGCCTAAAATGCCTGCGTCAGTCGCTCACCTTGATCGGGCTCGTCATTGGTTTGGGCCTGCTAACAGGCTGTGGTGGAGACAGCAGCACGGCGGTTTACGTCGAGCGTCCCGCCCCGATTAATTACACCCCGGAACTCTACAGCTTCGATTTATTTGATAGTTACGATATTGATACCCGAGTGGATTCGGTGACCCCATTGGCCCTGAGTCCTTATTATTACGAGGGGCTTTTCGATATTTTTTGGCGAGCAAACAGCTTGGAGGATTATCACCTTGAGCTGCGCCTTAATGATCGTCCCTCCAGCCAGGGCAGTTTACTGATTCACCACGAAATCTGTGGCGCCGGACTTTGGTGTGATCAGGGCGGCAGTTTGATTTGTGAATACACCGCAGATTTATTTATGGCGTGTGAAGCTGAGCCGTTTGTGGACATCAGTCCGTTGTTACACCGCTTGCCGCAGGAAATGTATCTGATTATGCAAGTGTGCGATATTGATTCCGCTTACTGTGAATTTGATTACTATCCGGTGTGGATGGAATAAAACCGCCACTGGCGTAAGCACCACCCGGTGCGATAACGCCGCTATAAGCTGCGCGACGTCTGGATTACAATGGGGGCTTTCCTGACGTCGTGAAGTTTTGCTCCCGCCATGATTGACTCCCTTTCTTTTTATTTATTAGCCGTACCCGTGGTATTGCTTGTCGGCATTTCCAAAGGTGGATTTGGTGGCGGTTTAGGTACCATGGCGGTACCGCTGCTTGCGCTAATGATTGATCCCCGCTTGGCGGCAGCTATTTTATTGCCCATTCTCTGTGTGATGGATTTATTCAGTGTCTGGAGCTTTCGTGGCACTTGGGATAAATCCAATTTAAAAACACTGCTTCCCGGTGCGCTGCTGGGCACCCTTGCTGGTGCTTTGACGTTTAGCATCACCAACGCCGATATGATTCGAATTCTCGTCGGTGTACTCGCACTTTATTTTGTCGCACATTACCTGTGGGGTTTACGCATGTTGCAGCATGCGCGGCGCACCGAAGCAGGCATGGTGCGGGGTACTTTTTGGGGCACAATTGCCGGCTACACCAGTTATATCGCTCACGCTGGTGGACCGCCTGTGTCAATTTATCTATTACCCCAGCAATTACCAAAAATTTCTCTGGTCGGCACCACCGTTTTATTTTTTACCATCATCAACTATATCAAGCTGATTCCTTACGCATGGCTGGGCCAGCTTAATACCGATACTTTACTGACGTCCTTGATGCTGATGCCGCTGGCACCTATAGGAGTGAAGCTGGGCGTTTATCTGTTGCATAAGGTTTCTGAGAAATGGTTTTACTGGACTTGTTACGGGTTTTTATTTGTTGCAGGTTTAAAACTGGTGCACGAAGGCATCACGAATTTATTGCGCTAAATCAATCAGCCTTGTTCAGTCAGTGCGCCAATAAGGATCAAGCTCGCCTTTCATGCATGCGTGCACTTCGTCATCCAATAGATTCCCCGCTTTAATACATGCGCTAACCTTGCGTTGCAGGTGCGGTGTAGCACTCATTGGGGGCGGATTACGTTCGCCCTGCTCAAACGCTGCGCACGCCGTATCCCGAAAATTTTTATTGTCATTAGTAGGTTGCCGGTTGGTCGTTGCTATCCAGAAATTACAGGTGGCGAGGAGTTGCTGGGTAACGGGATGAGTGCTCTGGCTGGTGCGCAGCGGTTGTGCAGACACCGCGGCTGTGCGCTTCGATGAGGGGCGTTGACTGACAGTATGAATACGCGGCTTCTCGCGTTGACATTCGTAATATTGCTCGGCGTAATATTTTCTTTCTCTATTCCAACGATTAACTTGCTTGGCATTACCGCCTTTGCGTTTGTACGCATTAATTCGATCAATCTTGGTTTGCCATTGTTCACAGGCATGCACCGGATTGTGCAGGCTTCCCATAAATATAAATACCAGTGTGGATAACACCAACGTAACAGGCTTCATCGCATTCGTCCTTGAGTGTCGATTTTCGTGCTGCAATGGCAGACCATACCGCAAACCCAAAAAAATGACTAGCAAGAAAATTGTTGAGCGGTGCGCTGAATGTCGTCTCAGTTAATGGTTTTGTGGGAGGCTGATCACACTTTAGCGGCAGGAAAATTTTGTGAGTGTCAACGAACAGAATTTAAGAGGCGCTCGCGGCACTCTGAAAAACATTAAGGCAGTCGTAGGAGCATCTTAACCGCAGGGTTAAAAATCTTTTATCCACTCTACTGAAACTACGCAAAAAAGGATGAAGAGTTTCCCGATATAGAGGTTGTTAGGGCCAGAAACTTTTGATCTGCTTTCTTGGAAAGTGAGCCTGCGTCGTTCATCACTTTTCTTCCTCGGGTACGAATTACCGTGCTGGAAGATCTCTAGCTAACGCGCCTCTTTGATGAATTATGACGGCTCCCGTCTTGCGTTGGAAAGCGCATGGGTTTGAGCGTGTTTTACTTGGCTAAAAATCGGTAAGCAGTAACGCGAACGGAGAAATATATGGGTGTACAAGAGATACCAAGTGTATCGGCCAGTCCGGTGTTTCAATCCGCCCGAGCGCCCGATATTCGTATTCGTCATTCTAAATTACTATCGTTGTTTCGAGCGCTGGATACGTTTCTGGTGCTCTTCTTGTTGTGGTGGACGCTTAATCTCGCCGGTCTATCCTGGACTAATGCGCATACCGTTATCGGGCTGGGTGCAGTGATCGTGTTTGGCTTTTTTGCCGAAAGCAACGAAGTCTATTATTCCTGGGGCGGCTACTCGACCCCTAATCTGGTTACCCGGTTACTCGTGGCCTGGACGGCCACCGCTGCAGTCATCATGGTGAGTGCCATCGTCATTGGCTGGTTTAACGAAATTAATTTACGCGCGATATTTTTCTGGTTGCTGCTGACCCCGACCATTGTGGTTGGGCTGCACTGGGCGCGGCGGGCGCTACTTACCAAACTGCGCTCACAGCCTTCGGAGCCGCGCCGCATTGCCATTGTCGGTGTTAACCATTTGGGTATGCGCCTGATTAATACCATGCAAGGTATGCCGTGGCTGGGTTATCGCATTGTCGGTTATTACGATGATCGCAAGGAAGATATTGGCGATATCACGCGCCGCCTCTGTGGCCAAGGTATGCCAATCAGAGGTGGCCTTGAGCAGCTTTTCGAAGATGCCCGCGCAGGGAAAGTTGACGGTGTATTTATTACCTTGCCGATGCGTGCCGAATTGAGAGTGCGCTCACTTATCGCCCGTTTGGCCGATACCACCGTGTCCGCTTATTTAATTCCCGATGTGTTTTGTTTTGATCTATTACATTCACGCTTAACCTGCATCAAAGGTATTCCCGCGCTCAGCATCTACGACTCACCCATGACCGATAACGGTTGGGCCAAACGTCTGGAAGATATTGTGTTGGGAATGGGGATGCTGCTGTTGCTCGCCCTTCCGATGTTGGTGATTGCCATTGGCGTCAAGTTGTCTTCTCCCGGCCCGATTATCTTCAAGCAAAGTCGCTACGGTATGCGCGGGGAAGAAATAAAAGTGTGGAAATTCCGTTCGATGAGTGTCTGTGAAGACGGGCATAATTTTACCCAGGCCACGCGCAATGATCCGCGCGTGACGCCTTTCGGTGCTTTTATTCGCCGCACGTCCCTGGATGAATTGCCCCAATTGTTTAACGTCTTGTCCGGCAGTATGTCGCTGGTCGGCCCGCGACCGCACGCGGTAGCCCAGAATGAATATTATCGGGGCCAGATTAAAGGTTATATGTTGCGTCACAAGGTAAAACCAGGTATCACTGGCCTCGCGCAAATTAATGGCTTTCGCGGCGAAACTGAAACGCTCGATAAGATGTCGGGACGGATTGCTTACGACCTGGAATATATCCGCAACTGGTCCCTGGCGCTGGATATAAAAATTCTTTGGCTCACCTTGTTTAAAGGCTTTGTCGGACAGCACGCGTACTGACCACTGACCGAGTATTGATAAGGAAAATGCAGTAATGAAAAAACTCATAGGGAAAGGTGCAGGTTTAATTCTTGTCAGCGGCGCGTTAGCAACGCTGGCGATTGCTCAGGAAGACTATCCCGATCGATTCTCACTAGGCGCTTCAATTCAGCACTTGTGGGACAGCAATTACAGTCGCACACCGGATGAGGAAGAAGATGAGATAACGATTTCTGCCGCATCGGTGCGGTTTGCACACAATATCAGCCGTCAGGATTTTAAACTTAACTGGCAGGTGATGCGCTACGACCATGCTGAGCGTACCGATCTTGATGCAACCTTGAATGAGGGCAGTGCGCTCTGGCAGGGTGAATGGGGACGGCGATTTAAAACGGAAGTTTCGTGGATTCGCGACGCCTATCTGGTCGACCGCTTGGAGTTCTTTGATAAAGATATTGTCGAGCGCGACGATGTCAGTGGCAAGATCGTTTACGGGGCGGGTCACCGCATGACATTCGGTGTCGGTGCGCGTCAAGGAAAGCAAACCCATTCCAACTGGCGGCGGGAAGGATTGGATTATGAAGAGGATGAAGTGTTTGTAGAAATCGGCTATCAAACCGGTATTCATTCTACGATCACGGCGCGCTTCAGAGACGGCGAGCGAAGCTACCCGAACAATGTCAGCGTAGCTGCCCCGCCGGGGTTGGAATTTGATGGCACTTCTCCGCTCCATCCTGACGACGTGCTGCCGGACAATCTTGATTTTGATTATCAGCAAGCCGAACTGGAAGTTGCGTGGGCGACGTCAGAAAAAACCAGCATCATCGCCAACGTCGGTTATTTTAATCGGGATGGTTTACGTAACAGCGGGTCGGGTATCCAGACCGGTGTCGAAATCAATTGGGAAATGACCCCCAAGGTGGCTCTTGCCGGTGGTTACAGCTACAAGCAGCCGGCGATCGGTGAGACGTCGGATTCACCGGCAGAAATTCACACAGTATTTTTTGATGCGAGCTGGCAGTGGACAGAAAAGCTCAGCCTCTCTACCGGCGCTCGCTATTCCGAATTTCATTACGCGACGTTTAACAGCCCCGGACCTTCGCGCAATGAATCGCTTTATCAAATAACACCACTAAACGTAAATTTTGCGGTGGCCGATTATGTGTCACTGCGCTTTACCAGCAGTTGGACGGATCGCGAATCACCGTTGCTATACCGCGACTACTCGTCTACCCAACTGGCGGTCGGTGCGTTTTTTCGTTTCTAATGTGGCTGCCGCTTATTCAACCCCGTTAAGCGAGCGGCATGTTGTTGTTCTTTAGAAGTTCGAGTGGTGAAAAGTTTACGTAGTAAAAAGCTCAGGTGTGGAGAAGTTCGGGTATGGAGAAGTTCAGGTAATGGATTGGTGGTGGTCTCGACGTAAGCAACAAACTCTAGTTCCAGATGTTCCTCGTTTGCCTTATCCGCACGTAGATCTTTATCACTGGGCACCGGCCAATGGTAATGTCAATTTTGGAGATCACTTAGCGCAAGTCGTGGTAGGGCAGATGCTCGCGCAACAACAGCTTAGTCGCGACGATCAAGTTGCTGCTCAGGCGCGGTTGCTCGCGATCGGATCCGTACTTCATTACGCCAAAACTGGTGATCACATCTGGGGCACTGGCTGGAACGGAAAAATTCCTGAAAAAGATTTCACCGCAGAAAATTTGCAGGTACACGCCGTGCGTGGCCC
>CAYTQQ010000035.1:0-21914 GCA_964440135.1 uncultured Cellvibrionaceae bacterium
ACCGGCCACAGCGAACCCGTTACCTACGCCACTCCCGGCCAACCCGTACCGCAGGCTGCAGCCGACACTGCTCAGCAGTCGCGCAAAGATCCTGAGCGCTGTGAAATTTCGCGGAAAAATCTGGAGGTGCTGCGCAGTTTTGGTCGCGTTAGAGTCCCCAACGAAGACGGCAGCTTTCACTATTTGACTGAGCAGGAGCAGCAGGAGCGGCTACAAACCACGCAAAAAGCTATTGAAGAGAGCTGCTAGTTGACTCAAGAGAACCTCGCAATAACGATCAATTCCTCTGAAAAATCAGTCCCATTAACAAGGCCATCCTGAAGATGGCCTTGTTAATGGGTAAATTAATTTACTGTTTACGAAGCCGTCGTCTTTAATGCATAGGCTTGGGCGAAACCTCCGCCTTGCTGCGCCCAAACACTAAACGCCCATCCCTGAGGCCTGCGAAAATAGTATCCCCCGGCAAAAACTTGCCTGCCAGGATTTCCTGTGCCAGCGGATTTTCGACTTGTTGCTGTATTGCCCGTTTCAACGGGCGGGCACCGTAAACCGGGTCAAAACCCACTTCGGCCAATTTATCCATCACCGCATCATCCAACTCCAAACCAAGCTCGCGCTCGGCCAATCGGCCACGCAACAGCGCCAATTGAATATCGGCAATTCCCCGGATTTGATCACGCGCCAAGGGGTGGAATACCACTGCCTCGTCAATGCGGTTGATAAACTCTGGTCGGAAATGTCCAGTTACCACGCTCATCACGGCATCTTTCATGGCGTTATAACGGTTTTCATTATTCAGCGAACTATTCAACTCACCGTCCACCGGCGCATCAAAACTGACCGTATCAAAGGACTTGTCTTCAGCCAGCTCCTGGATTCGATCAGACCCCAGGTTGGATGTCATGACGATCACTGTGTTGCGAAAATCCACCGTTCTGCCCTGCCCATCTGTTAAGCGGCCATCATCCAGAACCTGCAGCAAAATATTGAACACATCCGGGTGCGCCTTTTCAATTTCATCGAGCAACAACACCGAGTAAGGTTTGCGCCGGACAGCTTCGGTGAGGTAACCGCCTTCTTCGTATCCCACATAGCCCGGCGGCGCACCAATCAGACGGGCAACTGAATGTTTTTCCATAAACTCTGACATGTCGATACGCACCATGGCCTCAGACGTATCAAACAAAAATTCTGCCAGCGCTTTACACAGTTCGGTTTTTCCCACACCGGTAGGGCCGAGAAATAAAAATGAACCATTGGGGCGGTTCGCATCAGATAAGCCGGCCCGCGAACGCCGTACCGCATTCGCCACCGCCACCACCGCCTCATGCTGGCCGATAACGCGTTTATGCAACGCGTCTTCCATGCTCAGTAATTTTTCGCGCTCTCCTTCGAGCATTTTGGACACCGGAATACCGGTCCACTTGGACACGACTTCGGCGATTTCTTCCTCTGTCACTTTATTGCGCAGTAACTTCATTTCCATCATCTCGGCCTGGCTGGCCATGTCCAATTGCTTTTCCAATTGCGGAATGATGCCGTATTGAAGTTCTGACATGCGTGCTAGATCACCCGCCCGGCGCGCCGATTCCAGATCGAGACGGGCTTGCTCCAAATGACTTTTGATTTCGTGCGAACCCTGCAACGCTGCTTTTTCGGTGCGCCAGATTTCTTCCAGATGCGCAAATTCTCGCTCCAGGTTATTAATGTCCTGGTCAATTTTTTCCAAGCGCTTTTTGCTGGCTTCGTCTTCATCTTTTTTAACAGCTTCACGCTCAATCTTTAACTGGATCAACCGGCGCTCAAGGCGATCCATTTCTTCCGGCTTGGAATCAATTTCCATACGAATGCGACTGGCGGCCTCGTCAATCAGGTCGATGGCTTTATCCGGCAACTGGCGGTCAGTGATATAACGCTGGGACAATTTTGCCGCGGCAATAATTGCAGAGTCGGTAATATCGACACCGTGGTGAACTTCGTAGCGCTCTTTTAAACCACGCAGGATCGCAATGGTGTCTGACTCGTTAGGCTCATCCACTAATACTTTTTGGAAGCGACGCTCAAGTGCCGCATCTTTTTCAATGTATTTACGGTATTCATCCAGCGTCGTGGCGCCAACGCAGTGCAACTCGCCGCGCGCCAGGGCCGGCTTGAGCATATTGCCGGCGTCCATTGCGCCTTCCGCTTTACCGGCACCGACCATGGTGTGCAGTTCGTCAATAAATAAAATGACGCGACCTTCCTGCTTGCTGAGCTCGTTGATGACCGCTTTTAAGCGCTCTTCGAACTCGCCGCGAAATTTGGCCCCCGCCAGCAAGCCGCCAAGATCCAGCGATAATAAACGCTTGTTCTTTAATCCTTCCGGTACTTCACCGTTGACAATACGCTGCGCCAAACCTTCCGCGATGGCGGTTTTACCCACGCCCGGTTCGCCGATTAATACCGGGTTATTTTTGGTGCGGCGCTGCAGCACTTGAATGGTGCGACGAATTTCATCATCGCGCCCAATCACCGGGTCGAGCTTGCCCGCCTCGGCGCGGGCGGTTAAATCCACGGTGTATTTTTCCAGCGCCTGACGATTGCCTTCAGACTCGGGATCATCGACCGTTTCGCCCCCGCGAATCTTAGTGACCGCCTGCTCCAGGCGCTGGGCATTACCAAAATCTTTCAGCAACTTGCCGATCTGACTGTCGCCATCATTCATGGCTGCCAGCAAGACCGCCTCGCTGGAAATAAATTTGTCGCCCGCTTGCTGAGCGCGACGATCCGCGAGGTTTAACAAACGCACCATCTCCTGCGACATATTGATATCGCCCGTGGGGTTTTTGATGCGCGGCAGCTGTTCCAGCTGCTTGGTTAGCGCATTGCGCAAGCCCGCAACATCAAAGCCCGCCTGACTCAGCAACAATCGCACTGTTCCAGCGCCCTGCTGATCCAGCATCGCCATGAGCAGGTGAGAGGATTCCAGCTGGGAATGGTCACGGCCAAGCGCCAGGGATTGGGCATCCGCAAGGGCCATTTGCAGCTGGTTGGTAAGACGATCAATACGCATAGCGTGCCTCTATTAAGCAAAAATCAGATAGTTGATCGAAAGGTGGGGACGCCCCCCATGAAATCAAGCCTGCACGGGTATAAACGCGCTAACATGACGCCGGTTTTCGGCACAAGAGACAAAACTAAACTATAGTCACCCGTATCACTTGAAGCCGCTTTATCTGTTTAGGCGATGGCCATTTCATGACCCCTGTTCCAACCGTTCGAACTTTGCTTGACCGTTTACACACTCCGCAACAGGATCTTGCCAGTCTTAGTTTTTGTCAGGGTACCAAGGAAGCCCATGTGCAGAGTTGGGTAAACGCGCTCCCCTTGACCCAAATCAATGTGGTCAGCATTCGCTTTTATAAAGCTTTACCGGAAATTGTCCGCCTGAATACCCAGCCCGAAACGCGGCTGGCGATGCTGGATTGTTTGCGTGTTCCTATTCAGCAAATTATCGAGGGCCTGTCAAAAACATTTTTGAACCAGCCGCTGATTCTTCCCGAGGCGGCACGGAAAACGGCAACTGTGGCCCAGGCGTTACAAAAACACCTGAGCAACGGTTATCTGGTGGCAGTGCGCGAGCTGTGCGCGCAACCCGAACCAACCCCCGAAGTGAGCGCTTTGCAGGCGTGTGCGATTCACCGCGCCATCACCGGCTTGGGCCTGTTGCTGATGCGCAGCTACCAGCTTTATGCGCCCATTGCGGGCCAGGTCTGGGTGGAGCTGCATAGCCTGTATGCCTTGGCGGACACCCTGGATCTACTGGAGCAGCCGGTTACCGATCCGTTACCCAATCATCAAAATGTCACAACCATCCAGCAAGCGTATTTGCGCGTGTTATTGCTCGCCTGCGCCCGCCCCAACCAGTTGCGCCAAAGTGAAGTTGCCGCCACTTACGATGCGTTAGAACAACTGAGTGCGTTTGCCCAGCTGTTTCCAGACAATTCTGGACGCGCAGACAATCTCTTTGCGGTATTGCTCGATAGTAATCAGCCACCGGTTTATAAATCGCGCCTTGCACCCGGCGCAACCGGCAATATCCGGGAGCTCAATACCAACCAGATAGTGGCCAAACTCGAAGAACAAACGCGGCTGATGAGCAATCAATCGGACGCGCGGCGCAATGCATTTGAGCTGCCCGCCGCCTTAACGGGACATCTGTTGCACGCCTGGAATATTTTGGCCAAGCGCAGTTTTGAGCGGCGTGCGGTGAACGGCGTGCTTGAAGTCACCGTCGGCTTAACCAATATTCATTTTCATCTCAGCGGCGGCATGCCTTTTAATGTTTTTCTCGACCAGACCGTCAAGGTCGCCAACGATGGCGAACAGGGCAAAATCTTCCAAAAGCGGGGCGTACAACTTAAACCTGAACTGGAAAAAATAGATGATCCTTGGGGCGAAGCGTTTGATGTCAGCGGCAATACGCTCGCCGGGGCTCAGCTGCCGACACAGCAGATCGAATTCACCCTTCGGCAGCAACAGCAACAGGAATATCGCGGTCATCATCCTATTTATGAAGTGCCTCTCGTAGATACCAGCCCCGGTGGTTACTGTCTGGACTGGCAAGGTGAAATTCCGGTGCAGGTAAAAGCCGGGGAGCTGTTAGGCGTCCGCGAAAAAGGTCGCAACAAATGGAGCATTGGTGTGGTGCGGTGGGTGCAACAGATGCGCGCCAGTACGCAGTTGGGCATCCAGATGCTCGCCCCCGGCGCAGTGCCTGTGGGAGTTGCCATGATCCAGAAAACCGGCGATTTTTCAGAGTATTTGCGCGGCTTGCAGCTGCCTGCTTTAAAAGCCGCTAATCAACCGGCGACCTTGCTGACCAATGCCGTGTCCTTTCGTGAGTACAGCAAGGTCAAGGTATTTTCGACAACCGGCGAAGGCGTGACCCGGCGGCACCAGGAACACAACCTGCAACTCACGCAAAAGACCTTCGCGACCGGTGCTTTTTACCAATTTACCTTCCGGGAAATTGTGGCACCGCCGTCAGCAGCGGACCCTGAAGATTTTGATGCCGTGTGGAAAAAATAGCTTTACCCGCTTTTATTTGCAGGCTACTGCAGGATTTCGCAAGGATTTGGCACGCAATTCAACGGGCAGATTGAGGAGTCATGGGTTTGGGGTAATATACAGGGCGACTGACTCAGATTTTATAACGCATTGCCAGCCTTTCCCGACCTACGGCTCACCTGAACACCCCAAGGGTACAGACGCCCGGTTAAAGAAAATCATAATCAGGACCTAGAGTACAGTAGCCACTTTATGACTTCGAATAATACTATCCGTCTATTGATTCTCAACGATTCCAGAAGCGAAGCTGAACGTTTGATCAGCATGCTGCATAACGCCGGGGTGCCCAACCGCGCGCAACATGTTGAGAGCGAAGAGATCCTCATTAAGCTCCTGCAGGAACAAACCTGGGATTTATTAATCGCTCACGACCAGACCTCCAACATCACTCCGCAAAACGCCATTAAACAGATCAATCGCCTTAATAAAGACGTACCCGTTGTGCTCCTGCACGACGATGATTCCGCTTCAGCGATTGTGGACGGCATAAAAATGGGTGCGGTTGATGTGGTGCGCCTGGATGATGACCAACATCTGCTACTGGTCATTCAACGCGAGCTGGCCAGTCGCGAAGCGCGGCAAGCAAAACGCGTAGCCGACCGCCGCTTTCGCGAGGCCGAACGCCGCAGCCAGCAGTTACTCGACAGCTCGCGCGACGCTATCGCCTACGTGCAGGACGGCCTCTATCTTTACGCCAATGAATCCTTCGCCGATCTCTTTGGTTATGATGATCGGGACGATATCGAATGCCTGCCCATCATGGACATGGTCGATAAAAAAGATCAGCCCACGCTCAAAAGCTTTTTAAAAGAATTCACGTTTAAAGGCAGTGATGCCGAACTCACCAAGCTGGAGTTCACCGGCGTTAAACAAAGTGGCGGCACCACCCAAATCAGCCTTGAAGTGTCTCACGTCACCTACGATGAAGAGCCCTGCATCCAGTTTCTGGCCCGGGCGCAGGCAAGTGCCGCCGCGCCCGTGATTAATAACGAAGTATTGGAAGCGCAGATCAAGCAAATCAAATGGCAGGACCTGGTCACCGGCTTTTATAACCGGCAATACATGATCGATTATCTGGAACGGATCATTGACAGCATCACTGACCAACAATGCTACAGCCTGTTTTACATTGATATCGACAATTTCGTAGAAATTGTCCAGGCCTCTATCGGGGTCGCCAATGCTGATCAGGTGTTGCGCAATATCGCCGGTTTTTTACGGGAGCAATCGCAGGAAAAAGATGTACTTGCGCGCTTTAGTGATACTGCTTTCACGCTCTTGATCCCCGAGCTCAATGTCGATGCCGCAGTAGCGCGGGCACAAGCGTTGTGCAAAGCCATTGAAGATCACATTGTTGATATCGAAGGCAAGACCTTGCAGGTGACGACCAGTGTCGGCATTGCACTTATCAACGAAAACTCACCGAGTGCGGGAACTGTGCTTGAGCAAGCGCTCAACACGATGGAAAAAGTGCGCGCCGAAGGCGGTAATCAAGCCGCTTTATTTGAGCCGGAAATACCCAGTGAAAAAAGCGATGAGAAAAGTATCATTGCCGCAATTCAGCACGCTCTTGATAACGATCGCTTCCGTCTTCTCTTCCAGCCGATTATCAGCTTGCGCGGATCGGAAGAAGAATACTACGAAGTGTATCTGCGGATGGTTAACGAAAAAGGGGATGACATTTCGCCCAATCGTTTTCTTGAAAGTGCCGTCAATATTAATGCCGGCAGTAAAATTGACCGCTGGGTTATTCTTGAGTCCATCAAAATGCTGTCGCAGCATCGCAGCAAGGGCAATAAGACTAAATTGATTGTAAACATCAGCCGACAATCTCTGGTGGATGAATCCCTGTTGCCGTGGCTGGGGGTTGCTTTCAAAGCGGCCAAGTTGCCGACTGATGCGATTGTCTTCCAGGTACACGAGGTGGATATCACCAATCATCTCAACGCCGCTAAAGCGTTTGCCGAAGGCATGTTGAAGATGAAAACCCATCTGTCTATCTGCAACTTCGGCTGCTCGCTCAATCCGTTCAACACCCTTAAACATGTGCCGGCCACATTGATCAAAATCGATGGTTCCTTCACCACCGATATCCAAAATAACAATGCCAACCCGGAAACCTTGATCAGTCTTATTGAGCAATTGCACACCGAAAATAAAATCACCATCGTGCCTTTTGTTGAAAATGCGAGTGTGCTGTCGACACTATGGCAAGCGGGTGCGCATTATATTCAAGGGCATTATCTGCAAGAGCCGACACAGACGATGAGTTACGATTTCAACATGGAAACCTGACCATCACTCAGCATATCCGTGAGCGCCTGCAATCGTGCAGGCGTGCCCACATCGCTCCACCGTCCCGTATATACCTCGCCCCTTAACTGTCCGTTAGCCAGCGCCAGACGCAATACCTCCCCCAAGGGAAATTTGGGCCGCTGCTGCGGGTAGTCGCGAATTAATTGCGGATGCAACAGACTGATACCGGCAAAGGTATAGCGCGGACAGCGATTGTCATTAACCAGCAAGCCCGAATCGGAAAGTGCGAAATCACCGGTCGGATGAAAATCAGGATTGGGTACCAACACCAGATGGCCGAGCTGTTCGTGAGTAAATGAGCGCTGCGACAAGACGCTTAACGGATAGTCAGTCCAGACATCACCATTGATCAGTAAAAAAGGATCGGCGCCGAGCAAGGGCAATGCCCTTAGTAAAGCGCCTCCGGTTTCCAGGGGCTCAGGCTCCTCGGAATAAACCACCTCCAAACCAAAATCACGCCCGTCACCGACAAATGAACGAATCTTCTCGCCAAGATAGGCCAGATTGATAATCACCTCCCGTACGCCACTTTGGCGCAAGGCTTCCAGATGGTATTGCAGCAGGGGCTTACCCGCTGCGGGTAATAAAGGCTTGGGCAATGTGTCGGTCAGCGGACGCATTCGCTGACCCAAACCCGCGGCAAGGATCATCGCTTTCACGCCGACACACCCGCTTGTCTGAGGACGGCGGCCTTGGCCGCACCAGCGGCATACCACGCCTGCTGTTCCGCCACGGGCAAAAGGCGGGTGCGAAACCAGTGCGTAAACTCTTCCAGCTCCGGATAAGCCTCGGCCACATCGAGTAAGTAACCAATGATCCGGTGCAAATCGGCCAGATAATGAGGCTTGTTGTCACGCAGGTGCAGGCGAGCAAAAATCCCCAGGACTTTTAGATGCCGCTGTAAACCCATCCAATCGAACCACCGCAAATACGTTTGCTCATTTACCGGCGGCAGTATTCCTGCGTCCATCGCTATATTCCCGTAACTGATGGCCCAGCGACGTACATCGGCTTCCGGCCAGCGCAAATAACAATCGCGCAACAGTGACACCGGGTCATAGGTACACGGCCCCCAAAGGGCACCTTGAAAATCAATGACACCTAACGCGCCGGTGTCGCAGAGCATTAAATTGCGCGAGTGATAATCGCGATGCACCAGCACTTGAGGTTGCTCCAGCGCTGACTGTTCAAGCTTTTCATAAACCGCCGCTAACAACGCACGTTCAGCAGCCGTCAGTTGGTGCCCTAGCAACCGGGTCACAAACCATTCGTTAAATAATTCCAGCTCAAAGCGCAGCAGCGGCTGGTCGTAGCGCGGGATTAACGTCGGATTATCGGGCGTTTGCTGCAACGCCAAAAGCGTCATAAAAGCCGCGCCGTAAGTGGTCGTTGCCGTTTCCGCGGTTAACTCACTCTGCAGCAGTCGTTCACCAAAATCCTCTACCAGGAGAAAGCCCTGCGCCGCGTCCGCCGCAAAGACCGTCGGGGTCCGCACACCGTGATGACGCAGGTACTGCGCCAGCGCGACAAACTGAACGGTATCTTCGGTTGCAGGCGGAGCATCTACGGCTAATAAATTGAAGGGCTGATCTGTGCCTCCGTGCAGCCGGAAATACCGGCGAAAACCAGCATCGCCAGTCAGGCTGCGCAACTGCCATGCGTGAGGTGCCGACGCTGGCAACCGGCTCGCCAACTGCGCATTGACCCATGCTGTTAATGCCTGATAGCGCGCGTCAGCTACTACTACCTCTGGCTGGCTATTTCTCTCTTCCATCGATGGCTCCCCGTTACTGGTGGTAAATCGATTCTACTGCAGAGTGCTTCACTTGGGGTTGCGGGGCACGAATCTCGCTCAGCGGCAGAGATTCATTCCAAGGCTCCGTATATTGCAGTAGAATCCCCGCCTGTTTATTTATTCGTAGTCAACATACAGATTCTGCTGCAGGTTTGCAGCCTTTCCCCGAGACCGCTGTTAATGGTTGATGCCTTACCCGTCCGTCCGCACCGCCGCCAACGACATGGTCTGGGCGTCAGACGTCACCACAGCCCAATGCGCACCGCCCGGCTACTGCGGCAAATGCTGACAGCGGCGCTGGTCTGCTTTTCATTACCAACGGCTGCCGACCTGTGCCGCAAGCCCTCTACCGAGGCCGAGCGCCAGGCGCTTGAATTGGATTGGGTGCCGCTTTCCCAACTCAGTGAGAGCCAGCGGGCCGCGTTACCTACCGCCTGTTGCGGTGCCTACATCACCCCCAGCCGCGAGGATGCTGACGCGCAGGCCGATCCTGCCAGCAGTCTGTTACGCGCCAATGCCGACAGTTCAGAAGCGCGCTTCCAGTCGGAAATTGTGATGCAGGGCAATGTGGAAATTACCCAAGGCTTTCGTGCGGTCCGGGCTGACACCGCGATATATGATCAAGCTACACGCACAGTAAATATCAGCGGCGATATTCAAGTGCGCGAGCCGGGCCTGTTACTGCGCGCCGAGCAAGCCAACATCGATATTGATCGCGGCAACGCCACCCTGGAGGACGCCCAGTTCGTCCTGCACGAAAGCCGTATCCGGGGCACCGCCCAGCGCCTCGAAAAATTTGGTGAACGCCTGTTTCAACTGGAAGGCAGCCGCTTCACCAGCTGTGAACCGGGCAGCAACCTCTGGTCGGTCGCGGGTTCCGAAATTAAAATTCATCCGGAGCAACATTACGGTACGGCTAAACACATGCGCTTGAATGTCATGGATGTGCCGGTGCTTTATTTGCCCTATATGCGCTTCCCCGTCGGCAAAGAACGCTTGACCGGCTTTTTATATCCCTCACTCAGTCTGGGCAGCCGCTCCGGTATTGAAGAGTTGGAAGTTCCGTTCTACTGGAACCTCGCGCCCAATTACGACATGACGCTGACACCGCGTTACATGGATGTTCACGGCACGATCATGGAGGCCGAGCTGCGCCACCTCAGCGCCCAGTTTGAAACCGATGTTAACCTGAGCTACATGGCCAGCGATCGCGGCGACTATCGCAAACAAGACCTGGCACTCATCGAGCGCGGCCTGCGAACTGACTATACCGATGAAGAGCGCTGGCTCTACCAGATCGAGCAAACCGGCGGTAAAAACGAACGCTGGAGTACGCTGATTGATTACACCGATTTAAGCGATACCGATTATTTGCGTGACGTGAACGGTCGAGCCCTCGATGCCAACCGCCAGGCATTTATCACCCAAATGGCCGCTGCTGATTACCGCGGTGACCATTGGCTCGTTGGTATTAAAGCAGAAGAGCTGCGCCTGCTCACCGTTGCCCAGCTGCCCTACCGGCAACTGCCTTATATCAATGCCGACGGCAACTACCGCGTGGGCGACTGGCAGATTGAACTCAATCACGAGTACACCCAGTTCGATATCAACAGTCATTACCGCGAGGATGCCTCGCAACTGATTGTCGGTGACCGCCTGCGTACCGATTATCAATTGACCTGGGATAAAGATTTCTCCTGGGGCTTCTTCAAACCCGGCATCGCGTATAAAACGTTGAGTTACGAATTGGATGAAGCGGCCCTGGCAGCGGCCAGCAAGAGTTCCCCACGCCTAGAGATGGCGCAGTCCAGCCTGGATATGGGGGTTTATTTCGAACGCGAATTACAGATTGCCAATACCGCTTTTGTCCAGACCCTTGAGCCGCGGATTTTTTATCTCTACAGCGACCACAGTGATCACCGCGATCTTTACGCGGTGACAAACAATGGCCAGTCCGTCAATTTTGATACCGCGCCGCTAACGTTCAATTACAACCAGCTGTTCCGCGACACCCGTTTTGCCGGAGGCGACCGACTGGATGACAACAATCAGGTAAGCCTCGCGCTGTCGAGCGCCTGGATCGATCAAGCCACCGGCGTCGAACGCTTGCGCCTGAGTATCGGCCAGATTCTGTATCTTGATGATCGTCGCGTCGATATGCAGCAACTGGGCGAGGAGGAGCTCGAACTGCAGGAAGATACCTCCCCGGTTGCGCTCCAGGTCACCGGCCAGCTCACCGACGGTTTGAACCTGAACAGCAATTTTGCCTACGACCACCGCACCGAGCAGGTGGTTAGCGCCAGCACCAGCCTGCGCTTTATGGATGAGAATTATCGAATCTTTAACCTTGGCTACAGTTATACCCGTGATCCCGTTATGCTCACGCCCCTGAATCCTACTCCGGTGGCGGGCAAAGAACTCAATCAGCTGGATGCTTCGGTCATCTGGCCGGTCACCACCCAGTGGAGTGTTATTGCCCGTAGCAACTACGATTTTCATTACAATCTGGAACTGGATACTTTTGCCGGGCTCGAATACAACGATTGCTGCTACCGGGTACGTTTGATGGTTCGCCGCTGGCTGAACTTTGACTACACCGCCGACTTCCTGGAGCGGGTTTCCGGGGATGATTATCGGCAAGGCGTGTTTGTTGATATTCAGCTGAAAGGTTTAGGCAGCATCAGTGAGCGGGTGGGCAAACTGCTCGACCGCGCCATCATCGGTTACAGCGAACGTGAACAGGCAATGCGTTAACAGCATGTATTCCAATAATTTTTCTCGCATCAGAACAGTGATATACCTATGAGCATCAAAACTTCCCGGAGCATCAAATCCTCCCCGAGCACTAACCCTTCCAGCGACTCCTGGTTGCGCACCCTACTTACTTTTATTGTCAGCGGTGCGTTATTACTTGCCGGCACCCAGGCACTGGCCCAGACAGTTATCCTTGATCGGGTGGTGGCCATTGTCGATGAAGACCTGGTGCTGGAAAGTGAGCTTTTTGAGCGCATGGAAGCAGTTGTGGAGCGCTTGCAGGCACAGTACGGCCAGCTGCCGCCGGAAGATGTATTGCGCCGTCAGATCCTCGAACAATTGATCATTGAGCGCATCCAACTGCGCCTGGCCCGCCTTTACGATATTGAAGCGGGTAAACAAGATGTTGATGACGCGATCGAACGGGTACTCGAATCCAATCGCGTGACCTTGGCACAGCTGGAAGAAGACCTTCATCGTGGTGGTATGGATCTGGCCGCCTTTCGTCGCCAGATCCATACCGACCTCACCATTAACCAACTCCAGCAAGGTGTGGTTAACAGTCGTATTCGCGTCACCGAACAGGAAGTCGATAACTTCCTGGCATCTACGGATGGGCGGTTCGCTACCTCTCCCGATTATCGTGTAGGCCATATTCTGATTGCCGTATCCGGCGCGGCTGACCCCGCCATGGTAAGCGCTGCCGAAAAAGAAGCAGAAGACATCTACAACCAGTTGCAGCAGGGAGCCGACTTCAGCCAGCTGGCAATCAGCCACTCCAACGACCAAAGCGCCCTTCAAGGTGGTGACCTGGGCTGGCGTAAACTGGCGCAGCTGCCCGAGCTGTTTAGCAACCGTTTAAGTAATCTCAAAGTAGGCGAAGCGTCCCAACCTTTTCGCAGTGGTGCGGGCTTTCACTTGATCAAAAATCTTGAACAGCGCGGCGGCGGTGAGCAATTGATCGAACAGACACTGTCGCGTCATATTCTGATTCAAACCTCGGAAATCGTGAACGACGAGCAGGCGCGCGCCAAACTGCTTGCCTTGAAAAAGCGTATTGAAGCGGGTGAAGATTTTGCCAAACTGGCCCGAGAAAACTCCGAAGACACGGGCTCTATGCTGGCCGGGGGCGACCTGGGCTGGTCCATGCCGGGAATGTTTGTTGCCGCGTTTGACGCGGCCATGAATAAAACCGCCATTGGCGAAATTAGCGAACCCTTCCAAAGCCCTTTTGGCTGGCACATCTTGCAAGTTCAGGATCGCCGTCAAGAAGACATGAGTGAACAGGTTAAGCGGAATCAGGCTTCGCACATTATTCGCTCGCGGCGTTTTGAGGAAGAGTTTCAAATCTGGCTGACACAAATTCGTGAAGAAGCCTATGTGGAAATCAAAATCTAAATTCACCCGCCTCACCGATCATTTTATTTTTCAGGGATTGTCCAGGTACTTACCCAGCGGTAGTACCTGGCCCCGTTTACCCACAGCCCCCGCCCTATGACGACACCCTGCTTTCGCATTGCTTTCACCCCCGGTGAACCTGCCGGGATCGGCCCCGATCTTGCCGTTGCCCTGGCCCAAACGGCGCAACCCCACGAGATAGTGGCACTCGCAGATCCAGACTTGCTACTGGCGCGAGCCGAGCAATTAAAACTGCCGCTGCGCTTACGTCCGGTTGAACTGCACAGTCCAGCGCGCCCCACAGCACCCGGCGAGCTGGCGGTAGTGCCGGTAGCACTCGGGACCACTTGCGTTCCGGGACAGCTCAACGTGGCTAACGCACCTTACATTCTCAATACCCTTGATCGCGCCATTGAGGGCTGCCTGCAACAAGAGTTTGCAGCACTGGTTACCGGCCCCGTACAAAAAAGTGTCATCAATGATGCGGGTATTAGCTTCAGTGGCCACACCGAATACCTGGCGGAGAAGACGCACACCGAAAAAGTGGTGATGATGCTCGCCACCGAAGGTTTAAGGGTTGCCCTTGCCACCACTCACCTGCCGCTCAAAGAAGTGGCAGCTGCAATTAATGAACACGAACTGGCACAGGTTATTCGCATTCTTGAACGCGATTTACGCGAACAGTTTGGTATAGCGGCACCGCGCATTCTGGTGTGCGGACTCAATCCCCACGCCGGTGAAGGCGGCCATCTCGGACGCGAAGAAATTGAGATTATTGAGCCCACTCTGGCCCGACTAAGTGCCGAGGGAATTGATCTACGCGGCCCGCTGCCCGCTGATACGCTGTTCACTCCCAAATATCTGGACCACGCCGATGCAGTCCTGGCGATGTATCACGACCAAGGCTTACCTGTCTTGAAATACAAAGGTTTCGGGCAGGCAGTTAACATTACTTTGGGCCTGCCCATTATTCGCACCTCGGTCGATCACGGCACCGCGCTCGATCTCGCGGGCACCGGTCGCGCAGATGCAGGCAGCCTGCATACCGCCTTAAATTATGCCGTGACAATGGCAACGGCGCGCCGCGCAGCCAACGCTTGAGGAAGCTCCCATGACACACTCCAACAACTCTGCTTTGGGCCATCGGGCGCGTAAACGTTTTGGTCAGAACTTTCTGATCAACCACGGAATTATCCGCGAAATCGTGCGGGCTGTTCATCCGCAGGCGGAGGATCACATCGTTGAAATTGGCCCGGGCAAAGGCGCCATTACCGAACTGCTGGCGGACAGTTGCAGGCACCTTCGCGTGATCGAGCTGGACCGTGATCTGGTGCCCTGGTTAAAGGCTCGTTTTGAAAAACATCCCGACTTCCAGTTATTTCAGGCTGACGCCCTGGCTTTCGATTTTGCCCAGTTGGCTACCGCTGACCGGCCACTGCGTATTGTCGGCAACCTGCCCTACAATATTTCCACGCCGCTGATTTTTCATCTACTCAGCTACAGCACCCTGGTGCTGGACATGCACTTCATGCTGCAAAAAGAAGTGGTCAAGCGTATGGCGGCCCAGGCAGGCGACAGCGCTTATGGTCGCCTTAGCATCATGGTGCAGTATTACTGTGCGGTGGAAGAGCTCTTCGAAGTGCCACCGGAGGCTTTTGATCCGGCGCCCAAAGTCGACTCAGCTATCGTGCGTTTGACGCCGCACCGACAACTGCCGTTTCCAGCCAATAATGTCCGCATCCTTGAAAAGCTGGTTAATCTGGCCTTTCAGCAACGACGCAAAACGTTACGCAATTCCTTAAAGGCAACTCTGCCGACGGAAATTATTGACAGCTTACCGGTGGACACCAGCGTGCGCGCAGAAACGTTGTCACTGGAAACCTTTGTGTCGTTAAGTAATTTACTCGACGAATCACACTTCACCAGCACGAATTAATGACTGCCAACCTTTCGTCCCAATATTGTATGAGCCCCGCTATCAACATCCATGTTGCCACCATTTATATTGCCAACCAGTCGCGCCCTCATCAGCGCCGCTTTGTTTATGCTTATACCATTACCATCAGCAATGAAGGTGACGAGGCCGCACAACTTGTCAGCCGCTATTGGCGCATCGTCGACGCCGAAGAAAAAGTGCAAGAAGTGCAAGGGGTTGGTGTAGTCGGTGAGCAGCCGGTCATCGAACCGGGCAACAGTTACACCTATACCAGCGGCGCCGTTCTGGAAACCGAAACCGGCATTATGGAAGGCGCTTATCAAATGCGGACGGCGGGTGGTGCAATGTTTGAGGTGCCTATTCCCGCCTTTGCCCTGGTCCCGCCCCACGCCATGCATTAAAAGGCTAACCCATGAGCACTTACGCAATTGGTGATATCCAGGGCTCTTATCGGCCTCTGCTACGCCTGCTGGAACGCATCCAGTTTGATCCCGCTGCAGACCGGCTTTGGCTGGCGGGCGACCTGGTCAATCGTGGCCCCGACTCGCTCACTGTGTTGCGTTTCCTCTATCAGATTCGCCACGCAGTTACGGTGGTTCTGGGCAATCATGACCTGCATTTGCTGGCCGTGGCTCGGGGTCAGCGCCCGGGGTCGGCGCGCGATACGCTGGACGAACTTTTACAGGCTGATGATTGCGCGGTGTTACTCGATTGGCTGCGTCACGGCAAATTGTTACACCACGACCCTGAATTACAATTTGTGATGGTGCATGCCGGCATCCCGCCCCATTGGAATTTGACAGAGGCCAGTGCTCACGCACGGGAACTGGAAAGCGTGCTACAGGACGCTGATGAAAGTCTTTACGATCAATTTTTAGCGCACATGTACGGTAATCAACCCTCAACCTGGCAACCGCCGTTAACCGGTTATGATCGGCTGCGATTGATTACCAATTATTTTACCCGGATGCGCTTTTGCACTGCCGATGGCACGCTGGAGCTTGAAACAAAAACCGGTGCAACGGGCGCTCCGCCGGGTTTTTTACCGTGGTTTGCGCATCCGCACCGAAAAACCCGCGATGACAAAATTATTTTTGGGCACTGGGCAGCCTTGCAAGGCCGGGCCAATACGCCCAACATCTATGCACTTGATACCGGTTGCGCCTGGGGCGGTTCGCTAACGGCGTTGCGCCTTGAAGACGAACAATTATTCAGCTGCGATTGCGCCCCTTTTTACCCATCCTTCAACCCCGTTAAAGCACACTGAAATTTTTCGCTTCAGCCATCTTTACCTCGAACGCTGAAGCACCTTTTACTGCTACCAAGGAGATGTTTATGAAAGTAAAAACGTTAGTATCAAGCCTTATGTTATTGACTGCTTCATCGGTGATGGCACAGTCCTACCAATTTGAAGTGGGCGCCAACATCACTCATTACGACCCAGATCATGCCGGCAGCGATAGCAGTCTGGGCGCTTACGGCATCTATCATTTCGCGCCGGTATCGACCACCAATCTGCCCTTGGCCGAAGCGGCGTTTCTGCGCAAATCCAGCAACGCGTATGCGCGTGGTCATCAGGATCTGGATGTGATCCACGCCGGCGCGGAATTCTATATCCCTAACTCCATGTTCTACGTCGCGGCTGAACTTCAACGCGTTGACGTCGCAGGCTATCGGAATAACGATTGGGGCGTACGCTTTGGTTTAACTCCAGTAAATGGCTTGCTGGTATGGACCGGCTACTATGACGAACCCGGCTACGACGCGAACATTCATGTGAAGTACGTGATGGACCTGGGTTATTCCAATGCGCTTAATATCGAAGCCGGCCATACCGACGGCGATCACCATGACAGCACCTACCTGTATGGTGACTTTTATTTCAATCACACTTTCAGTGTCGGCGCTGGCTACCAGGACGAACTCAACAACGATATTTTCACCCTGCGGGCGCGCAAGTTCTTTAACCATCAATTCAGCGGTGAGCTAGCTGTCACCAAAGCAGACGATGGCAAAGGCTTCTCGGTCGGCGCCAGCATGCGCTTCTAAACCGCCAGCTTACAGCTACACCGCCCGCGATTGCTTGCGCAGCGCGGGCGGTGTAGATTCGCTTATCTTTTCCTCTCGTGATCAAACTACAGCGTGGATATTGAACTCTTACGCACATTTCTTACCGTTACCCAAGCACGCCATTTTGGGCGAGCCGCCGATAATCTTTTTCTTACTCCCGCTGCCGTCAGTGCCCGTATCCGCCAACTGGAACAGACCCTGGGCGTCAGATTATTTCACCGCACCCGCGGCAATATTCAAATGACCAGTGAGGGCGAGCAACTTCTGCCCCATGCCCAAAAACTCCTCACTGCCTGGGCTGAAGCGCAGGAAGACCTTGCACTCACGCGCACTGCTGCGGCACAGCTCAGACTGGGTTGTCCCATGGGACTTTGGCCGCTGCTGCAACCCTTACTGAATCAATTGACTGAGCATGAACACGGCGTACTTTCCCTGCAATCCCAGGCCTCGACGGAGTTGCACAACCTGCTGATCCAGCGACGCATTGATCTGGCACTGCTGTTTGAAGCACCTGATCACCCGGACCTTGCCAGCGTGCAAATTACTGCGCTGGATTTAGCGTTGTGTTATTCGAGAAAGGAGCACAGTGAAGAGCAGGCAACCCAGGCGACCTATCTCACCTTGGATTGGGGTTCGGGCTCAGGCAGCCGTCAGCAGCGAGCATTGAATCCGAGATTCAAACATCTCTTGGTTGTTAACGACTTGTCCATGGCTTGCCATTGGTTGAGCGAAAAGCCTGCCTACGCGTACCTGCCGATCGACCATTCAGAATTACTGTCCCAATTGTCCAGCACGCAACTACAGCGCGTCACTTGGGCTCCCAACTTGACACTCCCTATTTATTTGAGCTATCGCTTAGCGGCCGAAAAACAAGGATTACTGCAGAAACTGTTGCGGCAGTACGGCTCTGTCACGGCAGCCGATGACTATACCGATGTCACCGGGAACACCAGCGAAAGCGAAACACAAGGAAGGGGATAAGCGCTGACAGAACGTCAACGCTTGGGGGTTAATCATCCGAGGCGAGGTTAAAAATCCAGCCCTGATAAATCGTCAAAGCCCAGTTGTTCTTTCAACCGTCGGCGCTCCAGCCGATCTTCGATTTTTCGCCGCATTTCGAGCATGTGTTGACTTGCTTCCTTACCCGTCAACTTAGGCTGCTCGTCATCGTCGATATCAAGGCCCACATCACTTATCAGATCTGAATCCGCTTGAGAATCTGCCACATCAACAGACATACAACTACTCCGGTATCGACATAGAATTTAGTGAAAGACACTAGCCCCGGAAACTCTCTAGGGACTTTAGTCCCGCGCTATTTATCATAGTAACTCCCGCAAACAAAGCAAAATAATGTTGTCATCACGTTAAAAATATTTTCCCATGGCACTTTGTCTTTTATTTTCAAAACTTACCCAGTCGGGAGCGGGAAAGGCTATGATGCCGCCAAAACATGAGGACAGACTATGCCGCCCCCCACCTTACCGATTATCGGTTGGCGCGAATGGGTCAACCTGGTCAGCTTCGCCAACACTCCCGTTAAAGCCAAAGTCGATACCGGCGCTAAAACCAGCGCTTTACACGCGTATTACGTGGAAGCGTTTAAGCGCGACGGTGAAGCCTGGGTGCGTTTCGGTATCCACCCCCTGCAAGAGACCACCACTCTCACCATGACGTGTGAAGCCAAGGTTAAAGACCAACGGACGGTGCGGGATTCCGGGGGGCATACTGAGCTGCGTTATGTGATCGAGACGGAGCTCCAGCTCAACGGCCATCGCTTTATGGCCGAAGTGACGCTGACCGACCGGGAAAATATGCGCTTTCGGATGCTTCTGGGACGAAGCGCCCTACGACACTTGTACATCGTCGATAGCAGCAAATCCTTTCTGCTGGGCGGCACCAAGTTTAATCCGCCAGCGTTTCTTCCCTTGGAGTGACGCTGCCTACCCTTTTGTGGTTGCTAATACATAGGTTCGCTCAATATGAAAATTGCTATTTTGTCGCGTAATCGCCGCCTTTATTCCACCCGGCGCTTGGTGGAAGCGGGAGAGAAACGTGGGTATGAAATGCATGTTATCGATATTCTCAAATGCTATATGGACATTACCTCGGCCAGCCCGGCCATCTGGTATATGGGCAATAAGCTGGAGAATTTTGACGCGGTCATTCCCCGTATCGGGGCGTCGGTCACGCACTATGGCCTCGCGGTTATTCGTCAGTTTGAAATGATGGGCGTTTACTGTTTGACTGAATCGGTTGCCCTGGGGCGCTCCCGCGACAAGTTACGGGCGCTGCAATTGCTGTCGCGCAAAGGTTTGGGGCTACCCAAGACCAGCTTTGCTTACAACGTCCACGACACCAAAGAACTGATCAAGTTAGTAGGCGGCACCCCCGTCGTGCTAAAACTCTGTGAAGGCACCCAGGGCCGGGGGATAGTGCTGGCCGAAACCCCGAAAGCGGCGGAGAGTGTGATTGAAGCCTTTCGTGAATTGCGCGCGGAATTCCTGGTGCAGGAATTTATTAAAGAAGCGGGCGGCAGCGATATTCGTTGCTTTGTTATTGGTGGCAAAGTCGTAGCGGCCATGCAGCGCACCGCTGCAGAAGGCGAATTCCGCTCCAACCTGCACCGGGGCGGTACCGCGCACATTACCAAGCTGACCCCGACCGAGCGCCGGACCGCTATTAAGGCAGCCGCGACTATGGGCCTGCCGGTCGCCGGCGTAGATTTGTTGCGCTCCAACCGTGGGCCGCTGGTGATGGAAGTCAATTCATCGCCGGGTCTCGAAGGTATTGAGCACACCACAAATAAAGATATTGCCGATGCGATTATGACGTTTATTGAAGAAAACGCCCGCCCTAACAACAACCGCACACGGGGCGGCCAAGGCTAATCGATAAATCCGACGAAATAGCAAAGAGTAAGAAAGTAAGAAAGTAAGAAAGTAAGAAAACGAAACAATATCAGCACAGAGAAAGTGCTGCTTATTTTTAACGGAAAAACAGCAGCCCTTGCGCGATTAAACTCGCAGCAGGCTGCTGTTATGCACCCAGTTTGGCACTGGCCCCAAGCTTCACCACATTACCGGCAAAAGAAAAACAACTGCCTTGGAAGTGTGCATCAAATTGCTTGGGCGTAAGCGGTTTTGCATAGAGGAATCCTTGTCCCTGCGCACAGCCTTGTTGTCTCAGCCAGTCCGCTTGAGCTTCCGTTTCGATACCTTCCGCCACCACGGTTAACTGCATATTCTGGGCAAGACCAATGATGCTTTTAACAATAGAAGCATCGTTATCATCGTCCTGAATATCATGCACAAAACTGCTGTCGATTTTTAATTTCTGAATCGGGAAGCGCTGCAAGTAAGCCAGTGATGAATAACCCGTACCAAAATCATCAATGGCTAAGGACAACCCCATCTGGTTTAACTGATTCAACTGATTGATGGTTTCCCCCGCGTGCTCCATCGCGCAGCTTTCAGTGATTTCCAGCTCAAGGTATTGAGCATCAAGCTGGGCATCACGCAAAATGGCTTCCACCTTGCCAGGAAAATTTTTCTGCCGAAATTGGCGAGCGGATAAATTCACCGCCATTTTGGCGACGTTCTTGCCGGCCTTCAGCCACAGTTTTTGTTGCTTACATGCTTCGCGCAATACCCATTCACCAATCGGCACGATCAAACCGGTTTCTTCGGCCAGGGGAATAAAATGGGCCGGTGATACCAGGCCGCGCTCTGGATGCTGCCAGCGTACTAACGCTTCAACACCCGTCAGCTCGCCAGTTTGCAAATCTACCTGCGGTTGATAGTGCAAGGTCAACTGCTCCTGCTCCACCGCACGGCGCAAATCATTTTCGAGCAGCAGATAATTAACCGCCGTGGCGTTCATCCCTTTGGCGTAAAACTGACAGTTATTCTTGCCCGCTTCTTTGGCCTTGTACATGGCAATATCGGCGTTCTTTAACAGCTCATCGGCATCAGCGCCGTCGTCAGGAAAAATACTCACACCGATACTGACCGTTGTCGTAATTTCGTGCCCACTGATTTCCAATGGCCGCGCAAGCGACACCAGTAATTTGTTAGCCACGAAGACCACATCATCAATATCGTGCACGCCTTCGAGCACAACGACAAATTCGTCACCACCTAAACGCGCCACGGTATCCATATCGCGCACGCCTTCGTTAAGGCGAACCGCAATGGCTTTTAATAACAGGTCGCCTGAGTCGTGGCCGAGACTATCGTTAATAATTTTAAAGCGATCGATATCGAGTAGCATTACCGCTAACTTGCTATTGCTGCGTCGCGCCCGGGCCAAGCCGTGGAAGATGCGATCATAAAACAAGGAGCGATTAGGCAGGGCTGTTAATGAGTCATGGAAGGCCATGTAATTAAGCCGCGACTGCTGCTCACGCAACGCATTCTCAGCTAACTTACGCTCGGAAATGTCAGTACCAATTGTACAAACGCCAAACACTTTATCCTCTTTATTACGCAAGGGAAATTTTACAATCAAGTAAGTGTGTACACTGCCATCCTTGTG
>CAYTQQ010000036.1:0-15621 GCA_964440135.1 uncultured Cellvibrionaceae bacterium
AACGTGTGCAGTCCGGATTTACGGCTATTTTTAAATTTACCAATTAAGAGCATTTACCTGATTCAACGACAGATTTTTATTAAGCACGCTGAAGGCACTTAATGCGTGTCAGCGCTATCCCGGCGAATCAATACCGCACCAATAGATCCCGGTACAAAAAAACCGTTCACCCGACCTGAGCCCAGGCAATATAAATTTTCAACATCAAAGTGCGAAGCAAAAAGTTTCTTCACGCTATGCGGTGTAAAAAAGTTGATGTGGGTTAGCTCAAGTAAATGCCAGGGCACGCAGTTTGCGGCGAAGCTGCTGGGAATGGAGGTGATATCCGGGGTGGTAATAAACACGCGCCCACCAGGCTTGAGAATCCGCGCAAATTCAGAAATGTAACGTGCAATGTCAGGCACATGCTCGATAACTTCGGTCGACACAATGCAATCAAACGACGCGCTTGCGAAGGGCAAAGTCTGACTGCCATCATACAAAGTAATCTTGCTCGCAACCGATGGCTTGAGGTTATTGCGGATGCGCGGTTCATCCAACTCTATTCCTTCCATCTGGCAACCCTGCGCCGAAAGGTATTCAACCAAATCACCGTTGCCACAACCGAAATCCAATACGTGGCCCTGGGCCAGTCCGGCAAACTGCTTAAATTCCAATGACACATCCACCGGTGGGCCTGAGCCATAAATGGACTCTCTGCCCAGCACTCGATCCATGGTAAAAAGATTCTCGTAATGAGGCTGGATCGCGCCGAACACATCAACAGAAGAGAAGTTATACACCGCCTGCCCGTCTACCAGCAATTGCTGCGGCTGATCATCAGCTTCAATGAGAAAATCCACCCGGAAACCGGAAAAAGGCGCGCATTCACCGCCGAGCTCGCCGACGTCCGCTCTCAGCAAACGAGCCGAAGAAAGCGGTAACAGTTTTTTCTTAGAGTGCGTGAGCACTTCAAATACCGGCAATGTTGATGCAGAGAACCAACCTAAAATGCGCACGACAGGAAGCGGCGCACCTTCCAGAGTATCAATAAAGCCACGGCCGTGAGGATTACTGAGGGGAATAGCTAAAGACGATGGCATGGGTTTCCTAAAAATTTTTTTAATACGTCGAACCGCTTTCGTTATAGTTATCATACGCTTTCGCAAACTCCCTTACTATTCCATTTACAACGAAGCAACAAGGCTAAGCACACAGACCTTGCTTCAAATCATTTTATGGCCACCATTGCGCTGGTATTTCTGCTTTGCGAATCAGTGCAGCGATATCCATACTCAGCGCCACACCGGCATGCACCACAACTCCGCCCC
Organism: uncultured Cellvibrionaceae bacterium; assembly: GCA_964440135.1. GTDB lineage: Bacteria > Pseudomonadota > Gammaproteobacteria > Pseudomonadales > Cellvibrionaceae > Cellvibrio. The sequence continues at coordinate 1,311 of CAYTQQ010000036.1, forward strand.
AGATTGAACGCGAGCGCAACGCGAGTATACCTAAAAATAATCCGAACAAAATGGCGCCCGTGGCTTCAAGCCAGAGCTTTGGGAAGTGGATCATCAAATAGGGCACACACATGACCCAAACAGCGTTGGCGCCGATCGCCGGACGCAGCGCCTGCAGCATAAAACCGCGAAAGAAAAATTCGAGAAATACAAACTGACTCATATACAACAATTGCCACGCAATAAAATCAAACCAGCTGCGGCCCGCCTGACGGTAAAAGGGGTAGTGGGCGACAAAATCTTCACCCAGGCTTACCAGCACAACAAAAAACAAAATGGGACTTAACAGCAAGAGATAACCGCGCCAATGGCGCGCCGTATCGTTGAAGCGCCAACCAAAATCGCACAGCCGCTCGCGCATAACCCAGCGGATCACGAACCAGGGCAGCAACACAAATGCGAGCAGATGGCAGCCTGTCCACCAGATGTAAGCCACCAGTTCCCACCAGCCTGAGGCCTGCAGTGCGGTCATCCGGGTATCGCTGATAAACAGCGACAGGTTGCGCGAGAATTTGCTGTAGTGCAAAAGCAACAGACAGACCGAGGTGGTCGCCAGAACAATAAACACCCGGCGCAGTGCCTGGGGCCGATCCAAACGGTAAGAGGGGCTTTGCTGATCTATATCATCCAGCGCTTGCATGATGCGTCGCGGGTGCAGAGCATTCATCATGGACATAAATAATTCCGTTATCGATTTTATTCTCAGGTTAATGTGTTACGACGGATGGCCGGTCATCACTGCCGACTCCGGCATCAATCTAGTCTGGATAATCAGCTGACGGATCGGCAACCTTAAACGGCAGGTGGCGACATGCCGCTTTCATATACTCATTAACACCTTGGGCCTCGGCGTCGACAAAATCGGTAATCGCTGCGCGAAAACCGGGATGCACCAGCCAGTGATTGGAGTAGGTCGCCACCGGCTCAAAGCCCCGCTGGATTTTATGTTCGCCTTGGGCTCCGCCGTCAAAGCGTTGCAGTTTATGGGCAATGGCGTAATCAATTCCCTGGTAATAACAGGTTTCAAAATGCAGAAAATCATACTCTGCCAGACACCCCCAGTAGCGACCATACAGCGTCGTTTGATCGCGCAGAAAAAACGCCGCCGCAACGGGCGCAGCGTCCCGTCGCGCAATAATCAAAAGCGTATTGTCCGGCAATGATTCACCCAGGCGATGAAAAAAATCCCGGGTCAGATAGCCGGCATGACCACTGCGCTTGGCGTAGGTATGGCGATAGAGCGAATAAAAAAAGTCCCAGTCGGCGGCGGTAATCTGCGCCCCCGCTTTGGTTTCAAAATGAAAACCCTGGGCCGCAACCTGACGCCGCTCCTTGTTAATATTTTTGCGTTTGCGGGCCGACATCCGCCCCACGAAATCATCAAAACTGTGATAACCCTGGTTGAACCAGTGAAACTGACAACCCGCACGCGCGGCCAGCTGCGACTGCGTAAGTCGCTGATGTAATTGCGCCCTGGGGAACAGGCAATGCCAGCCGGATGCACCGAGCGTTACACATTCGCGCGCCAGTGCTTGAACCACTGCGTCCACTGGCAACTCATCGACCGGCGTTGCACCATTTTGCGCTGCACCATCCTGCACTTCAAAACCGAGCCAGCGCTCACCGTAGCAGGGCGTAAAGGGTATGGCATTGATCAGCTTGGGATAATAGTTATATCCATGACGGCGGTAAGCATCTGCCCAGGCCCAATCGAAAATGTACTCGCCATAAGAATGGGTTTTGATAAACAGCGGCACTGCACCCGTCAGCTGTCCGTCGACGCGCACCAGCAAATGGTGCGGCTGCCAACCGGTGTCAGTGCCGGTACTGCCGGAATCCTCCAGTGCTGCAAAAAATTCATGGCGGATAAACGGATAGTCCGTGGTGCACAGCCCATTCCATTCAGCCGAATTGATCGCGTGAATGGAAGATACAAACTCAATGTCCATTAACAATAACTCGTGCAAAGGGGATACACCCCAACTTTTCAGTCCTGACGGCGGCTGAAAGACCCGGCGCGCGCAAGCCAGTGCGTGGCGAAATAAGACAAAACGGCGGCACTTAGAGTTTATAAATGGGTCTTTTTTAAGCCTGATCTTAACGCCGCCACGGCAACGCAGATAGTTTTTTAACAGCCTGCTAGAATACGCGGCTTTCTTCCGGCGAGGTTATTCCATGGGGCATAAAACTGCACTTTACGCGATTCATCAGGCCAGTGGCGGCAAGCTGGTTGATTTCGGTGGCTGGGACATGCCTTTACACTACGGCTCCCAGCTGGAAGAGCATCATCAGGTGCGCCGCGCCGCGGGCATGTTTGATGTCTCCCATATGACCGTGGTCGACGTCACCGGCAACGATGCCAAAACCTACCTGCAATATCTGTTGGCTAACGATGTGGAACGCATCGACACCGCACCGGGTAAAGCACTCTACAGCGCCATGCTCAATCCCCAGGGCGGCATCATTGATGACTTGATCGTCTACAACATGGACGGCTGGTATCGGGTAGTGGTGAACTGCAGCACCCGCGATAAAGACCTGGCGTGGATGGAGCAAATCGCCCGCGACACCCAAGCCCAGGTCGAGCTGAACGAGCGTACCGATCTGGCGATGATCGCCATTCAAGGCCCACAGGCAATAGCCTTGACCAAGCAGGTACTGACGGCAGAGCGGGCGGCACTGCTCGATTCCCTCAAAAACTTTCACGGCGTCGCGAGCGGCAGCTGGTTTATTGCGCGCACCGGTTATACCGGCGAAGACGGTTTGGAAATCATGCTCCCCAACGACGAGGCAGTCGCCCTCTGGGAAGGCCTTGCCGCAGCGGGTGTAGCGCCCTGCGGCCTGGCTGCGCGCGATACCTTGCGCCTGGAGGCGGGCATGAACCTCTATGGTAACGAGATGGACGAAGCGACATCGCCTTTGGTCAGCAATATGGGCTGGACGATTGCCTGGGAACCGGCGACACGGGATTTTGTGGGACGGGCTGCACTCGAAGCCGAGCGGGCTGCCGGGGTCAACCAGAAGCTGGTCGGACTGGAGCTGCACGAGCGCGGCGTCCTGCGGGCCGGGCAGTTGCTCAGTATCGGCGACAGCGCGACTACTGGAGTAATTACCAGTGGTACATTTTCACCAACGCTAGGCTATTCTATTGCCTTGGCGCGAGTACCAAACGAATTCAACGAAGGGTGTCAGGTAGAGATTCGCGGTAAACAACTGCCGGTCACACTGCGGGCCACTACGTTTGTACGGCACGGTAAGGCGCTCTAAGCATTAACGAAACAACCTTTGATCCTGGGGTCGCTCATGTTTTCCGGCGTCGGGCATTACGCACAGCGAAAACAATCGACCGGGGCATAATCGGCATTACCCTTTATTTAATACGCAGGAACTAACCATGAGCGAGATTCGCAAAGAATTAAAATACTTGAGCAGCCACGAATGGGCGCGCGTTGAAGAAGACGGCACGGTCACCATCGGGATTACCGATCACGCGCAAGAAGCGCTGGGTGATGTGGTCTATGTTGAAGTGCCGGAAGTCGGCTCCACCGTCAGCGTGGGCGAAGAAGCCGGTGTCGTTGAGTCGGTCAAAGCCGCCTCGGATATTTACAGCCTGGTGTCCGGTGAAGTTATCGCCGTTAACGAGGTGCTGGAAGACGCGCCGGAAACGGTTAACTCATCACCCTATGACGAAGGCTGGTTTTTCCGGGTCCGTCCCGACGATCTGGCGGAGCTTGAAGAAGCCCTGTCCGCCGAGGATTATCAGGCCGCTATCGAAGACGAAGAATAATCTTCACGTTCCAAAAACCCCGCACAAGAATCCCGCGCAGTGGCACTGCCCTGCGCGGGATTTTTCGTGGGCTTCCAGTCAATTAATAAACGGGTGGGAATTCTGGAGGCTGACTAACGCGTTACAAATTATGCGCGACCTGATCGAGCGTCACCGGCACAATGCCGCGCCGGCGCAGTGAATCAAGCGCTTCCGGTAAACATTGCGCCACCAGATGCGGACGGTTGTGTTTGCGCTGGCCATCATGCATCAACACGATATCTCCCGCCACAATACTCTCCAACCGCTTGGTAATACCCGTAGTGGTGCCCAGTGGGCCCCAATCGATGATGCTGCGATTCCACAAAACCGTGCGCAAATTGAGTGCCGCGCATTGCTCAAGCATGGCTTTGCGCAGGCGGCCATGAGGCGGACGAAACCATTGCGGTGTGATGCCCGTGAGCTCGCGAATAATGTCGCTGGTGCGTATCACTTCGGCGCGCGCACGCGCGGCCGAAATCGCCCACGGATGATGGTGATGAAAGGTGTGATTACCTAACGCGTGACCATCACTCACCATGCGCTCGACCAATTGCGGGTATTTTTGCGCCGACTCTCCGACGATAAAAAAGGTGGCATGCACTTTGTGCTCGGCGAGCAAGTCAAGAATCAACGGCGTGTAAACCGGGTCCGGGCCGTCATCAAAGGTGAGGCACACCAGAGGATCGGGCAGCTGCGTCGATAATTTTTTAAGATCCCTGATCACCTGCCCATCAGGCGGGATCGATGAGAACTCCGGTGTCCTGTGATGTGCGTTGCTGGGCTGGGCTTGAGGCAGGTTCATCGCTGGCGTTATCTCCGGAAAAATGACGGATCAGATTCTGGCGGGTCAGCCAGTAAGCGTGTGGTTGCAAGCGGTTATTTTCGCGCGCCGCCAGTACGGGAAAAAAAGTTTTTAACAGTATGCGGAAATAAAATTTGCGCACATTGTTAAGCAAAGAATCCGGTATGCGCTCAATTTCAAAACCGACTTTTTCACCGTGAGGTGGCAGCCAGCTGACGCCGTATAAGGCCTTGACTTCACGCAACCCGGGATCGGTCTGGATACGCTGGGACAGCTGTCCAAACGAAGCCAGAATCAGTTTACGAAAGTGCAAGGCACTGCGCACATAATCCCGGGGCGTATTGCCGGGCGGAATAAAACACTCGCGGTTAAAATGCAAAATGGCGAGGCAATCACCCGGTTCAATCCAGGTACCGTCGTTCATCAAGCGCCGCTCGCCTTTATGCTCACCGAGGGACAGGCTGATGAGTTCATCAATCTTCTCGACCTTATGCCATTCCCGCCAGCGCTGGTCATACCAGCACATAAAACGATAAAACACACCCTTAGACATTATTTACTCCAGGTTAAGTTGGCGCTCGCCGGCATTGGCGCGCCGCGCCGCCAGGATGGCTTCAACCTGATTGATCACCGCCTGAGCCGCAAAGCGGCGACCTTGTTGCTCGGCGCACTGGCGCATCGCCTGCAAGAGTTCGGGATTATCAAACAAATGATTCACCGTGTCAGCCAACTGGGACAAGTCCACCAGACGACCGGCGCCGTGGGCTTCAAGAAACCGCACGTTATGTCCCTCTTGCCCACCGAGCGAGTGAGTCGCAATAAACGGCCGACCGCACGCCAGCGTTTCACTGACCGTCAGTCCGCCCGGCTTACCGATGACAATGTCCGCCGCACACAACAAGCTGACCATGTCGTTAGTCCAGGTATACAACTTGATGCGCTCGGGATACTTGTGTTCCAGCTCCTGCAATTCAGCGCGGTTCGTGAATGCATTGCCCGCCGTCACCAATACCCGGTAGTGATGGTTTTCATCGTGGACCATGCGCTTAACCGCGTCGACAATACCGATGCCGCATTGCCCACCGGTCACCAGAATCGTGGGCCGTTCATCCAATCCGAGACGACGGCGCGCTTCGGCCTGCGTCGGTGGATGTTCAAACGGGGGCATCAAGGGAATGCCGGTGACCTGAATCCGGCCAGCCGGTACACCTTGCGCCTGAAGCGCTTCGGCCACCGAATCGTGGCTGACACAATAGCGGCTGGTGGTATCGCGCACCCACACGCCGTGGGCACCGTAATCGGTCAGGACACCGACAACCGGCTGGGTAATAACGCCTTTTTTGATCGCGCGCGACAACAGCGCGTTGGGGTACATCTGGGTCGCAACAATCAGATCCGGAGCGTAGCTGTTCACGTAATTTTTCAGGCGCGTAGAGAGGATGCTGTAAATCAAGCCGAGCAATCCCTGCAGCAATAATCGACCAGCAGGAATTTTAGTGCGGTTGGAAATACCGTTAATCAGCGTGTTCAGCAGCGCACTGTCGAGGTTGTTATAGGGAATCGAAAAAGAAAAGCGCGCACGCTCAGCAACTTCCGGATACCAGCGCCGCTGTTGTTCGACGAGAAAATCAATTAATTCTTTGTCTGCCTTTTTTTTACCCGCTAACTGCCGGTAAATATCCTTATCCATATCGTACAGTTTTTGATAGAGCTCCGGCTGCTCTGCGGTCATGCGCAGGTAACCATCCTGCACCGCCGCAATGGCCTGCTCATCAATCAAACGCGTCACATCAAGGCACTGAGTCTCTGCCTCGGGATAGCGATTGCGCAATGCCAGCTCTACCGCCTCGGCGGCGCGCGTATGGCCATAGCCCGGACTTGAGGTTAGGAATAAAACTTTCATACCACCAGTTTCCTTTTCATTTACAACAGCACCGTCAACCTGACAGATATGACCTCTATTACCGCAAAAAATGCGAAAGCCTTTTTAACGATTCCCACGTGCATTTTCAATCACTTCCGGGTTTATTTCTAACTATCGTCGCGATAGCCTCGGTGTTACTGGACAATCGCTGGCGTAATCGTCTGCGCTTTTTTCTCGGTCTGGTTCAATACAAATTCGCGGCTTTTTTCCAAATCAAAGCAGGCCATGAGTATAGTCTTAAACTTCAATCCACTATAAGCCTTGAGATCCGATATTGGTGTGAAATTCACCATTCGATAAAACCCGATGTGCTCCTCTCTTACAGCAGCTAGCACGCAATGGGTCTCTGCCCTATCGGCTTCTGTGAGGATGTTTCTGTAGATACTGAATCTCGCTCGAACACCTCCCTTACGCTGAAAGTCTGGATGGACGACAAAACGATTTGCCTCTAAGAAAGATTTTTCCAGACCTATTTCTTTTTCTATTTCTTCCTTGTAGATATTCATCACAGGAATTTTCCAGTCTCCCTCGGGGTTATACCGGCAGAGCCTGATTGAACCAATTGGCTCTCTTCCATGATAAGTCAAATACGACGTGCAATTTGGCTGTGAGTCATATTCATCCATAAAACGTTTGGTTGGATTTTCCGCGATATAGTCTTCGGCACGGTAGCTTTCGTAACGCAGTGAAAACACATGATCAAGTAGCGAACCATAAGCTTCAATGTTTTGGTATCTGGAGCCGACTAAAGAGTGCATATTGGCGAGCTTAGTAAAGATATTGTTCATTTCAGTGACGGATAAATTGGCTGCTGTAGATGCTAAAGAAATGGCCACTTTTTCTTACCCAAGCGATTGGCTCGGGTGGTAGGAAACGTATGGCGACAAAGTGGTTGTTACTTCCCTGCTTATCACTTCCTTTACTCCACTTTATCTTCATCGCGCTCATCTTCGGGATGAATCAGGATGAGCACCTTGGGCACTAAATAGAGCACGATAAACGCAAGGAAGGTACATAAAATTGCGGAGATCTCCCGCCCCAGACCAGTGGCCACTCCGATCGCCGCCGTTAACCAGATACTGGCCGCCGTGGTCAAACCTTTCAGTTCTTTTTCGTCATGACCTTTCAAAATGGCACCGGCGCCGAGAAAGCCGATCCCGGCAATTACCCCTTGAATGACACGACTCAGTTCGGCATCAGAAATCCCGGCTTCGGACGGAATCACAATAAATAACGCGGCGCCGATGGCGACCAGCATGTGAGTACGAATGCCTGCCGCCTTGCCGCGCTGTTCACGTTCGTAACCGAGGATGCCCCCGAGCAGCGCGGCCATTAATAAGCGCGTAGTAACGCGGGTTATTTGTGCCACGTCATCCAGATCCGAAAATTCAACTGCCCAGGTAGCAAGCATCTGTTGCCAAATTCCGTCCATTATTTTTTCCATGTATAACTCTGATAGCGCTATTAGCGCCCGTTAAGGCCATCAGCTACCGTGCGCTGCCAAACGGTCAACCTGGTTGAGCTTGCCCTATATTGCCAACTCAATCAGGAGAGGGATCAGATGCCAGACCGTACTATTAGGAGAGACAACGTCAGAAGCAACAAAATGCAGGGAGCAAAGACACAGGCAATAGGCTTGGCAATTCTGATAATGGCAGTAGCGGGCATAAGCGTTGCACAAACGCTGCCCGGCGCTTCGACGTCATCTGTCGCGCAGTCCACCGCGGATAATGCCGCGGCGCCCGCCGCCACCTCGCCACTCGCTATTGACGATGAACGCCAAGCGCTGTTTGCCGCGATTGAAGCACGCGCACGCACACTGGCTGGTGAAAATTATCGTCCGCTTAAAGCCGATATGCCGCGTGAGCTATCGGACATGAATTACGAGCAGTACCGTTCCATTTTATTCCGCCCGGAAGCCGCGCTGTGGCGTAACGAAGCGCTGTTCGAAATTCAGTTATTTCATCCCGGCTTTCTCTACCAAGAGCCGGTCGTAATGCATATGGCCAGTCCCGGCAGTGATTCCATCCTGCAATTTAAACAGGAGTATTTTAATTACGTCGGCCAGGCCGAACCTATCGCTGGAAAAGTACCATCGACGACCGGCTTCGCTGGTTTTCGTGTGCATTATCCACTTAACAGCAATGAACACAAATCAGAATTTTTAGTCTTTTTAGGTGCGTCCTATTTTCGCCTGATCGGGCCGGGACAAGTCTATGGCTTATCAGCACGCGCGCTGGCAATCGACACCGCCGAACCCAGCGGCGAAGAGTTTCCTGTCTTCCGCGAATTCTGGCTGCTCAAACCCCAGCCACAACAAACCCATCTGGTGATTTACGCATTGTTGGATAGCCCATCGGTGGCCGGTGCCTATCGGTTTGAAGTCACACCGGGAGCGCCCACCGAAATGTTGGTCGAAGCCAGTTTGTTTGCGCGCAAGGATGTAAAAAAACTGGGCATTGCACCGCTCACCAGTATGTATTTACACGGCGAGAATCACGTGCGACCAACGGACGACTTCCGGCCGGAAGTGCATGACTCCGACGGCATATTACTGGCAACGTCCAGTGGCGAATGGATCTGGCGCCCGCTGAGCAATCATCGCGCGTTACGTATTTCTTCACTGATGGATGAAAACCCGCGTGGGTTTGGCATGTTGCAACGGGATCGCGATTTCAATCATTACATGGATATGGAAGCGCTTTATCACTTGCGCCCCAGCCTGTGGGTCACTCCGCAAGGCGATTGGGGCAAAGGCCGGGTTGAATTGGTAGAAATTCCTACGGACACCGAAGTGCACGACAACATGGTCGCTTACTGGGTGCCCGAGCAGCCGCTCAAAGCCGGCGAGCAGCGCAGCTTCAGTTATCGGTTGCGCAGTTTTGATCATCACCTGCCCGAACAAAATACCGCGAAGGTAGTGCGCACGCTCACCGGTTGGGGCGCGATTCCCGGACAATCCAATCCGCCGCCACGCAGCAAGCGCCAGTTTGCGGTTGACTTCAGTGGAGCTGAATTGGAAAACCTGCCGGCTGATGCACCGCTGGAAGCGGAATTTGAAAACACCTCGGGCAGCATGACGGATCTGATGGTGCGCCAGCTGCCTGACAAAAAAACCTGGCGGGCATCCTTTAAACTGGAGCCCGAAGGCAACAAAACCGTCGATATGCGCCTCGCTATTAAATTGCGTGATCAACGCCTGACTGAGGTATGGAGTTATGTCTGGTATCCCGACGCCGTTCAATGAGGGCCGACGCAACTCCTGTCAACCACTTAAACCACAGGATCAGCCCGAGAATATGGTGCGCCTGCCATTTGCAGCGCTGCGCGGAATCATCTTTTTAAGCCTCACCCTGCTCACTGTGGGAACCGGTGTCTGGATGATGTTTGAAATTCTTTCCGCCAACCGTTTGCTGCCACTCGAGATGGTATTGCTGGTGCTGTTCTCCATTACCTTCGGGTGGATCGCCACCGCTTTTTGGAGCGCGGTGTGCGGGTTTGTGTTGCAGATGCTCCAGCGCGATCCGCTGACGCTGGCCAAGCTTGATCCCGAACGCTATCGCCACCAACCGATCACGACGCGCACCGCCGTCGTGATGCCCGTTTATAACGAAGACACGCACCGAGTGATTGCCGGTTTTGAAGCTACCTTGCGCTCGCTGGAAGAGACCGGTGAGCTGCAACATTTTGATTTTTATCTGTTAAGCGATACCACCGATGCCGAGGTTGCGGAAGCAGAACTGCTCGCATGGCATCAGCTTTGTGTACGCCTGGGCGAGGCAAACGAACACGCTTTTTATCGTCGCCGGGAAAAAAATGTAGGACGAAAAGTCGGTAACCTGATGGATTTTTGTCAGCGCTGGGGCTGCCATTACACCCAGATGCTGGTGCTTGATGCGGACAGCATTATGAGCGGCGACTGCATCTTGCAACTGGTGCGGGCGATGCAGTCGAACCCGCGCGCGGGATTGATTCAAACCGTACCCATCCCCGTCCGCCAGACCACATTTTTTGGTCGCTTCGTGCAATTTGCAGCGGTGCTTTACAGTCCGATGCTTGCCACCGGACTCTGTTTCTGGCAAACCCGTACGGCCAACTATTGGGGCCACAATGCGTTGATTCGCGTGCGCGCTTTTGTCGACTACTGCGGTCTGCCTACCTTGCCCGGTAAGGCACCTTTTGGCGGCGATATTCTCAGCCACGATTTCGTAGAAGCTGCCATGCTGCGCCGCGCGGGCTGGGACGTATTTTTACTTGCCGATGTCGAAGGCAGCTATGAAGAAGTGCCCTCCAATATCATCGACTACGCCAAGCGCGACCGCCGCTGGGTACAAGGCAATATTCAACATCTGGGCCTGCTCGGTATCGCCGCGCTCCACCCTATCAGCCGCCTGCATTTTTTATTTGGTGCGATTGCCTATATCACATCACTGATCTGGCTCACCATGTTGCTACTGAGCACCGCCGATGCCGTGGTGCGCTCAATCAACAGCAATGTTTATTTCAGCGAGGGCCTTCAATTATTTCCCGACTGGCCGATTGCCAAAACGGAATTGATTGTGGCTCTTATCAGTTTGACCATCGCCCTGCTGCTGCTACCCAAGGTGCTTGGAATGATTGTCGCCATCACCCATCGCAATACCGAGTTTGGCGGCACCTGGGCGATTATTAAAGGCGCCGTGATTGAAACGCTGTTCGCGATTTTAATTGCGCCTATCATGATGGTCTTTCATGCTTACTTCGTGGTGTCGGTATTTCTCGGCTTTAATGTCACCTGGGATGCCCAGCAACGCGAAGGCCGATTAGTTCCGTGGCGTCAGGCGTTTGCGCGCACCGCCCGCACCTCCTTAGTCGCTTTGGTATGGGGCGGATTAACCTATTACTACGCACCTATTTTTTTCTGGTGGCTTACACCCATTCTGACCGGCTTAATTCTGGCGGCGCCGATTGTGCGTTACTCCAGCAGTATTTATCTGGGCGACCTGACGCGGCGGCACAAGATTTTTATCAGCCCCAGCGAAACTGCCGAAGATCCGGTACTGCAGCGAATGAAAATAATTCCTGGATCCGTACCGGTAGACTCCCTGCCGGTCGGCATGTTGACACTACCGCCGGATAACTGGATGGAGATGCCGATTCAGGATTTGAAAAAGATACCCCGGTGATCATGCACGGTTAATATTTAGTGCCCGGCCGCTTCTATTTCTTCGCTGACCATGAGCCAGTTTTCTTCACACTCCGCCAGTTGCGGTTGCAGCCGACCCTGTTCTGCCAGCAGCTCTTGCAGGCGATTTTTATTAGCGTCTTCATAGATCTGGCTATCCGCGAGCAATTGTTCAATGTCACCCAGACGCTGCTGCAATTTTTCCATTTGCTGCTCCAGGCTTTTTAATTTATTGGTCAGTGGTTTTAATTGCTGACGCAACGCGGCGGACTGCTGCCGCAGGTTTTTCTTATCCACCTTGACGTCGCTCACCGAGCCAGTCGCTGCCTCGTCGGCTACCGGTTGTTTTTGTTGGGTTAACCAGCGGTAGTAGTCTTCCAGTTCGCCATCGAATTCGCTGACGCGGCCATCAGCCACCAATACAAACTGATCAACCGTATTGCGCAATAAATGACGATCATGCGACACCACAATAATGGCACCCGCAAATTCCTGCAGCGCCATCGTGAGCGCCTGACGCATTTCTAAATCCAGGTGGTTAGTCGGCTCATCAAGCAGCAACACATTGGGTTTCTGCCAGGCAATGATGGCCAGTGCAAGACGGGCTTTTTCACCGCCGGAAAAATGCGTGATGGGTTCAAAAGCGCGCTCACCGATAAAATCAAAACTGCCCAGAAAGTTGCGCACTTCCTGTTCCCGCGCTGTCGGAGACAGGCGCTGAATATGGAGTGCCGCCGATGCCTGCAAATCCAAAGCTTCGAGTTGATGCTGGGCAAAATAACCGAGCTTGAAGTGTTCGCCGTTAGTGCGCGTCCCGCCCAGCAACGGCAAATTGCCCGCCAGCGTTTTGATCAGACTGGATTTACCCGCGCCATTAGGGCCGAGCAAACCGATGCGCGTATCCGGTGCAATGCTCAATTCCACCTGATCGAGAATGACCTTGCCGCTGTAACCGATCACTCCCTGGGTAATATGTACCAGCGGAGTAGAGACTTTATCGGCGCAGGTGAAAGTAAAACTAAAGGGTGAATCAATATGGGCGGGCGCGATTTTTTCCATGCGCTCCAGTGCTTTGATGCGTCCCTGCGCCTGCCGCGCCTTGGAGGCTTTTGCGCGGAAGCGGCGAATAAAATCTTCGATGTGCGCAATGCGCTGCTGTTGTTTTTCAAAGGTCACTTGTTGCTGTGCTAACCGCTCGGCGCGCTGCCGCTCAAAAGCGGAATAGTTGCCGCTGTACATATCCAGCTTGTTGCGCTCGATACAGACAATGCGATCAACAATATTGTCGAGAAAATCGCGGTCGTGAGAAATAATAATCAAGGTGCCGGGATAGCGCTGGAGCCATTGCTCCAGCCACAAAGTTGCATCCAAATCCAGGTGGTTCGTGGGTTCATCGAGCAGCAATAAATCAGACGGACGCATTAACGCCTGCGCCAGGTTAAGTCGAATGCGCCAGCCACCGGAAAAATCGCTGACCGGGCGCTGGTCGTCACCGGGCACGAAACCCAATCCGCTTAATAATTGTTGCGCGCGCGCCGGCGCCGAATAGGCATGAATCTGCTCCATCTCGCCATATAATTTAGCGAGTTTGTCGCCATCATCCCCGGCCTGTTCAATCTCCCGCTCCAGCTGCCGCAACTCCAGATCACCATCCAGCACATAATCCAGCGCGGTACGGTGCGTGTGGCCAACCTCTTGCGCCATATGGGCAACGCGCCACTGCCGGGGAATTTCACAGCGACCGGCATCATTAGCGACTTTGCCGAGCAGCATTTGGAAGAGGGTAGATTTGCCGCTGCCGTTAGCACCGATGAGGCCCACTTTTTGGCCGGGGAAAATCGTGAGGTCGGCGGACTCCAACAAAAATTTGCTGCCGCGCTGGAGACTGACTTCTTGCAACTGAATCATAGCGGGTGTCTTTTACGAATCGGGGCGGTATTCTACCTAATTCTCTGCAGGTATCCCGACCACTTTCCTCAAGAATAGGAATATTTATGCAAGATAGCACCGCGTTCTGGCAGTTTTCCGTCGCCTTATATGCCGCACCAGGAGTCAGTCACGCGTGCATTCAGCTGCAGGATCAGTGGCAGGCAAACGTTAATCTTATGCTCTGGCTGGTATGGCTTGAGCAGCGCAACCAATCCGTCGAGGGTGACGTAATCACACAAGCGGAAGCGGCTATTGCTCCGTGGCATACCCAAACCCTGCAACCTTTGCGCGAACTGCGTCGCCATCTGGGCAGCCAGCGCAGCACCCCCAATCACGACAATAGCTGCCCAGTCAAAGACGAGCTTTATCAACAACTCAAAGCCGCAGAATTGTTGGCCGAAAAAATTCAACAGCGCACCTTGGTGGAATTAAGCAGCCAGCTCTCTTTTTCACCTGCTGAGCGCCCGGGCCGTAATCTTGGTCGGTATTTCGATCACTTACAGGTTCCGGAGGTTGCGCGAGGGGATTTGCTGGCGTGCCTGTATGCACCGGTTAATGTCGCTGACTGAGCCTATGCGCTTATCGGGCGCAACTTTTTTACGCTGCGGCTTCAATGTCTCAATGCCTCAATGCCTCAATGCCTCA